>CANMAT010000541.1 GCA_947494865.1 Deltaproteobacteria bacterium | reverse complement strand
GCCACAGGGTGTAGACGCCTCCGGGGACCTCGAAGAGCACGTCGGCGACGCGCGCCGCGGTGACGGGAGAAGCGCCGTCGGGCGCGTTGGTGACGCTGATGCGCGATCCCTCGACGGCGTGTCGCGACGTGATGGACAGGCTCGTGGGGACGCGCTCGCCCATCGTACCGTCGGGCCACGCGGCGGCGATGGAGAGCGCGCCGGTGTAGGCCACCGCGACGCCCACGGCGCCCGCGTAGGGGCCCGCCAGGCGCAGCGCGAGGGGCACCGTGGCGCCGCGGGCGAGCTCCACGCGGGCGTGGAGCGCGCGGCCGCCGCCGTTGCCCGCAGACGTCACGATGGCGCGGGAGGGGGCGCGTCCGTCGTCGGTGAGGCGCGCGAGGGAGCGCTCGAGGGCGCCGTCGCCGTCGTGCGCGCCGCGGTGCGTGCCGAGCGAGAGCGTGACCACCGCGGGCATCGCGAGCGCGTCGGCGCGGTCGAAGACAAACTCGGCCCCCAGCGCGGCGAGCGCCTCGGGCACCGCGGCGCGGTCGGCGCGGAGCGAGGCGCGCACCACCACCGCGGTGGCCCCGGGCGCCATGCCCACGTAGCGGTGCGCGGGGTCGTCGCCGAGCGCGATGGAGAGCGCGTGCGTGCCGTGGCCGAAGACATCGCCGGGAGCGGTGCCGGTGCGAAGGCGTGCGTCGAGGTCGTCGCGAGAGAGCACTGCGCCGCGGCGACCGAGGGGCGTGTCGACGGCGAAGCGGGCTTCGAGCGCGGGGTGGAGCCCGAGGGGAGGGGCGGCGTAGTCGAGCATCCACGCGACGCGGGTGGCGCCGTCGGGGGCGCGCAGGTCGCGGTGCGCGAGGTCGACGCCCGCGTCGACGAGGCCGATCACCACGCCGCGCCCGGTGAGCGCGAGGCCGTCGGGTGCGCGCGCGCGGTCGGCCCCGACGAGGGCGCGCGTGCGGTCGAGGTGGGGGCGCAGCCAGCCCGACGTGACGCGCGCGTGGGAGGGCAGTGTGAGGGCCACCGCGACGGGGTCGTCGGGGGGCCGCGGCGAGGCGCCCGAGGGGCTCGCGACGAGCGACAACGCCACGAGGAGTGCGCGACGTGTTGACAGGTGTCGCGCGGTGATGGTACCGCCTCCGCCCCTACGGGATTGCATGCCCGTCAGTACTGACACCGTCACCTCAATTTACCGGAGAATTCTCATGGGCAATGGCGACCGCCGCAACTCGGGCAAGATGCGCCGCCGCAAGTCGCAGGCGAAGTTGAAGGGCCGTCTGCGCAAGGCAGCGACCGCGCGCGCAGAGCGCATCGCCACCGCGGGCAAGGCCGCGGAGAAGAAGTCCACGCGCGCCGCGCGCAAGCCCGCCGCTGCGGGCTGAGCTTCTCGCACACACTCTCACGCCGACCGGGCGCTCGCGAAGATGCGGCACTGCCGTAGATTCGATCGAGCGCTTTGTCATTTGGGCGACGGGAGGCATCGTGGGGCCGGTGGCCAGGCGCGCTCACGCGCGACGGTTTGCTGCGGTGGCCAGGCGCGCTCACGCGCGGCGGGCGGCGTTGGGGCGTTCGTAGCACTCGACCCTCGCGTGTGGCGAGCATCGGTGATATCGGCGGTCACCTATGGGCGCACAGTGGAAGCAGAAGGGTCGCGAGGCGGCGGCCAACGCCAAGGGTCGCGTGATGACCCGCCTCTCGCGAGAACTCATGATCGCCGCGCGCGACGGCGCCGACCCCGCGATGAACCCGCGGCTGCGCATGGCGGTCGACGCCGCGCGCAAGGCCTCGATGACCAAAGACACCATGGAGCGCGCCATCAAGAAGGGCGCCGGCCTGCTCGATGAGGCCGTGGTGTTCGACACGGTGACCTACGAGGGCTTCGCGCCCTACCAGGTGCCGGTGATCGTCGAGTGCCTCACCGAGAACCGCAATCGCACCTCGGCCAACATCAAGGTGAAGTTTCGCAAGGGGCAGATCGCGGCATCGGGCGCGGTCTCGTGGGATTTCGCGCGCCTCGGCGCCGTCGAGGCCACGCCGCCGGACGCGAAGGTCGACCCCGAGGAGGCCGCCATCGAGGCGGGCGCGCAAGACCTCGAAGCGGGCGACGACGGCGCGACGCTGTTCATCACCGAGCCCGGCGACGTCGATGTGGTGGCCAAGGCCCTCGGCGAGCGCAAGTGGACGGTGTCGTCGGCCAGGCTCATCTGGAAGGCGAAGAACCCCGTCGCCGTCGACGACGAGGCGAAGCGCGCCGAGGTGGAGGCCTTTCTCGATCTGCTCGACAGCGACGACGACGTGCAGCACCTCTACGTCGGCCTCGTGTAGTGCCCGCGTGGCACGGTGCGCGTGCCCGCGTCGCACGGTGCGCGCGCCGACGTCGCAGCCGCCTCCGCGCCCCGCGCGAACTTCGCGCGAGGCACGCGCGTTGCTGAGACACTCCTCCATGAAAGCACTGTGTCTCACGGCGCTCGCGCTCGGGCTTTGCCAGTGCGGCTCCGAGGGCTTCTTCGACGTCATCAGCCCGGCGGCCCCGGGGAGCGTGCTCGCCTCGTGCGGCGCCAGCACGGCGGGTCCCGTGAGCGCCATCGAGGTGGGCGCGTCGACGGCGTTGCCGCTCGACGACGCGGGCGCCTTCGCCCCGCTGGCCGACGGCGACACGGTGCGCGTCGAGGTGGGCTTTCAGGGCTCGCCGATGCTGGTGCTCGCGCTCCGCGTGGCGGGTGGCAACGGTCAGACCTGCGTGCAGCAGCGCACCGACGTGGTCGACGAGGCCGGCGGTCGCGTGAGCTACAACGCCCTCGCGCAGCGCTTCACGCCCATGGCCGACGGCACCGCGGTCACGCCGCCGATCTTTCTGCCGGGGGAGTATGCGAGCGGCTTCGTGACCGTGCGCGTGGTGCTCGGGGGCGTCACCCTCTCGCGGCGCCTGCGGGTGGTGCGATGAGGCGCGCGGCTTCGGTCCTGGCGGTCGCGCTGGCGGCGCTCGCGCCCGCCGCGTCGGCGCAAACGGCCCCGCCGCGGCGCGTGGTGGGCTTCGGCGGCGGAATGGGCCTCGGCGGCGAGGGCACCTCCGTCGGCTCGACACACCTCAGCGTGCTCCCGCTCAACTTCGAGGCGCGCGTCGCCCTCACGCCGCGCTTCGAACTCGCCGCGTGGGTGCCCGTGGGCACCTTGCTCTATGCGAACCTCGCGGGGCAGTCTGACAACACCCGGCGGAGCTTCGCGTGGTTCGACGTCTTCGCCACGTGGTACCCGCTGCGCGACGCGGGGGGCTTCTTCGTCGCGCCGGGCCTCGGGCTGCTCTACGGCAGCGGCGCCGAGGCGAGCGGCGTGGGCGTCGAGATCCCCGCGCGCGTGGGGTGGGAGTTCACCGGCGACGACCGATCGTTCGGCCGCGCCCTCGCGGTGCGCCCCTGGGTCGACGTGGTGTTTCCGTCGGGCAACGTCGACGTGGGCGCGCGCTACGGCGTCTTCGTGGAGTTTACCCTCATCGGGTACGCGACCCGCGCGGCGCGCTGAGCCTGCTTCATCCCTGCGCGCACCGCTACGCCGATGCGCACCATCGGCTGTCTTAGCCCGCCTCCGGGCATCGATCGCACCTGCGCGCGATGCGCCCTCGCGCCCTCGGATTCGAAGCTTCGTGGCGACATTTCGATGACGTGGGCGTCACCGTTTCGACGGTGCCGACCGGGTCACGAAGTGCCGTATTGGTACAAAATTATGTTGGTACTCGCGTTGCTATGAGTCCCCGCGATGATCAACCACGATGCGGCGGTACGGGTTGCGCGGCCTCACTTGCGGGTGGTGTCGCCCGACAAGGTCGACGACGACAGTGAGCTCGGGCAGTTCATTCCGCTGCATTATCACTTTCAGATGCTGGCCGACCGGTCGCGCATGGCGCCCTTCGAGGCGGCCATCGCGCACGCGGTGACGCCCGGCGCGCGCGTGCTCGAGCTCGGCGCGGGCACCGGGGTGCTGTCGTACTTCGCCGCCCGCAGCGGCGCGTCGCGCGTGTGGTCCGTCGAGCGACTGCCGCACCTGGCGAAGGCCGCGCGGGGCTT
>CANMAT010000540.1 GCA_947494865.1 Deltaproteobacteria bacterium | reverse complement strand
GCGCGAGGGGGCGTCGAGCTCGTCGTGGTGCTCCGGGGCGTCGAGGGAGGCGAGCGCGTCGAGCGCGCCGTGGGTGACCGACGGGGCCGCGAAGAGCGAGGCCGCCGCGTCGCCCGCGTGCTGCGCGTCGTCGCGGTGACGGTGCACGACGCGCGCGACGGCCGGCGGCGGGAGCGCCTCGGGCGGCGGCGGCGCTTCGGGCGGCGGCGGCGCTTCGACGGGCGGCGGTGGGGCGTCGGGCGCGAGGTCGCGCGGGAGCGTCGCCGAGAGCCTGCGCGCGAGCTTCGGAGCAACGAGGCCGGAGCGCGTCCACGCGGCGATGAGCGCGCCCACGCGGTCGCGGGCGAGCAGGTCGCCGAGGCGCGCGAGCTGCGCGTCGTCGGGCTCGACGAGCGCGCCCTCACACACGTCGCACACCGCGCGCGACGCAGACCGAAACGATCGGCAGGGCAGGCAGAGCTTCATCGGCACGGTCCCCTCATGCGAGGTCGCAGGGTGGCACGATTCGCGAGGCGTGCACGCGCATCGTGACCGTTCACACGCGCGCGGCGACCGCTCGGAGATTCACCCCGCGCGGGCCGTTGACCGGCGCGTGCGAAGACCCGCACGATGGCGCCCATGAGCGACCACGACGACCCCGTCGCGCGAGGGTACCGCGACGATCAGTACGCCCACGAGCTCACGCGGCAAGAAGCCCTGCGCGAGGTGCTCGCGGTCATGGCCGACGACCGCGTGCGCGCCGTGTACGTGCGGCGCCGCGTGCGCGCGGCCGTGGGCGGGTGGCTCCTCGCGGGCTCCGTGGCGATGGCGATCAGCGCGTTTCACTGGAGCGCCTACGCGACGCGCGTGCTCCTGGCCGCGTGGGTGGCCGCGCCCGCCGTGGCGCTCGTCGCGTGGATCATGGCGCGCGCCCGCGCGACGACGGCGCTGCGGTCTGCGGTCGAGCGCGCGATGCGCGGCGACGCGCTCACGGGCGACGGCGCGACGGCGACGCGGGCGCGGGTGAGCGCGGCTTTCACCGAGGCCGGCGTGCACGACGGGCGCGCCGAGGGGCTGGTGCTCGCGGGCGTGTCGCTCCTGGCGCCGCTCACGCTGCACCTCGCATACACGACGATCACGAACACGACGCCGATCTCGCTCATTCACAACTTCACCGAGTGGATGCGCACGTCGCTCGTGGTCGTGGGCCACAGCCACCTCGTGCTCGCGTTCATGGGGTGGCGGTACACGTGGCGACTGGCGGTCACCGACCCGGGCCGCAGCGGCGTGCTCGCGGGCTTCAAGGCGGTGGGCGTGGCCGCGCTGGTCGCGGTGCTTCCCGGCGCGCTGCTGCTCGGCGTGCCCATCGCGCTGGTGGCCGTGACGGGGGCGGCGTTCGCGCCGCTCGCGTGGTGGTGGGCCACGCAGCGCATGCGGAGCGACCGCGCCACGCTCGATGATGTGGTGCACGCAGCGCGAGCGAGGGCGGCGACGAACGCTCCCGCGTAGCGCCCATCGCAGACGACGCGTGATTACAGCTACGCTGTAGGCTATGGCGCCATAGTCTTTGGCTGCGGCGCGCACCGCCACCGACGCGCTGTGATCACGGCGCGGGTCTGGGAACGAGCCGGTACCACCCGAGCCGCACGCGACAGTCGGGCGCCCACAGCCCGACGATGCCGTCGACGCCGAACGCGACGGGGCACTGGAGGTTGGTCATGGTGCTGCTCATCGCGACGCGCAGGGTGCGCTCTTCGAGCGGCACCAGCTGAAAACTTCGGAGTAGCCCGGCGATGCGCGCGTCGTCGCGGGAGAGCCCGAGGTACACCGCGGAGCGCTCGGGGGAGATCGTCGCGGGGCACTCGTCGACGACGCGCTCGAGGTCGCGCAGGCGCACCTGCGACGACGGCGACGGCTCGCAGGCGCCGGGCCAGTCGAGGGGCGCGTAGCGTGTGGCGAGCGCCATGCGCGGCGGTCCCTCGACGCGCACATGCGAGAGGCCCGCGTGGCCGCCGTTGGTGAGCAGCAAGACGTCGGTGCGGCGCCCGAGCGCGCGCGGCGCGCTCTCGCGGATCCAGGCGAACTCGGCGGCCTGGTCTTCGGCGCGGCGCAGCGCGTAGAGCTGGGGTACGGGGGTGAGCGCGGCGAGGGTGAGCAGGGCGGGCACAACGGCGCGGCGCCACGGGGCGCCCTCGCGGCTCCCGAGGCGGTCGCCGAGCATCGCCACGGCCACGGCTACGAAGGGGATCAGCGCGGCGTAGTAGCGCCACTGAGACCAGCGCGGGTTGGCCTCGGAGGCGAGGTACGAATAGATCCACAGGAGCGACGCGAAGGAGAGCGCCAGCGCGACGCTCGTGGCGATGCGCGCCCGCGCGGTGACGCCCGCGGCGACGCCCAGCGCGCCGAGGTAGAACCACCAGTACGGGCTCAGCGCGTCGTCGCCGAAGAGGCGCGGGAAGAAGAACCGCGAGGCGCCCGACGCGTACCGCATGGCGTCGGAGGGCGCGAGGTAGCGCGCGTAGTGCGAGAGCCCGACGGCCAGGAGCGCGCCGCACACGCCGCGCTCGCGCCACGACCACGGCGCGGCGAGCGCCACGATCGCGAGCGGCACGAGGAGCAGCCGGTACTCGGGGCGCGCGTACACCCCGAGCACGGCGAGCGCCGCCAGCAGCGGGGCCCGCGCGGGGATGTCGCCGGTGCGTGCGTGCGCCGCGGCGAACGCGAGCGACCACAGGGCCGTGCCCTCGACGGTGAAGGTGAGCGAGGTCGAGTAGTGCAGGTGCGCCGGCCACCCGAGCACGATGAGCGCCGCCAGCACGCCGCTCTCGCGGCGCATCCCGGCGCCGCGCGCGAAGAGGTAGGCCCCCGTCACGCCGAGGGCGCCGAAGAGGGGCGGCGCCGCGCGCAGAATGGCCGCGAGCGGGAGCCCCAGGGCCTGCGCCATCGCGGCGGCGACGGGCACGGTGCACATCGTGGCGCAGGGCGTGGGGCGCGCGCTCCAGAGCGTGTCGAGGCGCTCGGCCTCGCCGAAGCTCACGGGCCCCCACGGGAGCGTGAGGCGCAGCGCCAGCGCCGACGCGAAGAGCGCCACGAGCGTGAGCGCCTCGGCGCGCGCGTCGCCTCCGTCGGCGAGGCCGCGGGCGAGGCCCGGCAGCGCGTAG
Organism: Deltaproteobacteria bacterium; assembly: GCA_947494865.1. Classification (GTDB taxonomy): domain Bacteria; phylum Myxococcota_A; class Polyangia; order Polyangiales; genus CAISKJ01. The sequence continues at coordinate 923 of CANMAT010000540.1, read as the reverse complement.
CGCACGAACCAGGCGAGCACGCCCAGCCAGGCGACGAGGGTGAGCAGCTCGTCGGGCTGCGGCGCCAGCGAGAGCGAGAGGAACCCGAGCGCGAATCCTGTCATCGCGGGCGATCGTAGCAAAGCCCCGCGGCGAGCCCCGCGCGCTCGTCGGCCTCAGGGCGCCTTGCGCGCGTTGGCCTTGCGCACGAGCGCCGTTACGTCGACGCCCGCGGCGCCGGCCTCGTCGATGGCGCGGGCGGCCAGATCCCACGCGGCCTCGCGCGTCTCTTGCGGGGCCGTCGACGCCGGGGGGACGGGGTGATACTCGCCGCTCCGCAGGCTCTCGACCGCGGCGCCGAGGCTGCCCTTGTCGGACAGCGCCAGGGCCGCGATGCCGAGCCTCGTCACGGGGCCGACGCCGTCGCGCGCCTCGGCGGACCACTCGTCGCGGAGGTAGCGCGCCACCCGCGGCAGCACGCGGTGCGTCACCTGCGCGAGCGCGCGACGCCGCGGCGACGGGGGGCGCGCGTAGGCCGCCAGCACCTGCGCGCGCAGGCGCCGCAGCTCGGCGAGGTCTGGCGCGCGCCCCTCGAGCTCGCGCTCCATGAAGATCGTGATGCCGCGCTCGACGGCCTTGATCCATCGCAGAAAGTCGTACCGGTGCGGGTGGCTCATGAGCGCGGGCTCGGGCTCTACCGCGGCGTGCGAGAGCGAGTCGAGCAGCGTGAGCACGTGCACGAACACCGGCGCGTGGGGCACGCGCGACGTGGCCATCATCGTGACGGCGCTCTCTTCGGACATGCGCCGCGAGGTGTTGGCCCCGTCGTCGAAGCCCAGGTAGCGCACCCCCTTGCGAATCGAGTCGGTCTTCGCGGTGACGCTCGCGAAGTCTTGCGTCAAGAAGGGGTTGGCGTTGTACCAGGCCACCGCGGGGCGATCGCG
>CANMAT010000539.1 GCA_947494865.1 Deltaproteobacteria bacterium | reverse complement strand
TCGACGACTGAATCACTTCAGTCGTCGGGTGATCGCGCCGCCGCCCGCGAGGCGGGACGCGAAGCCGCCGCCGCGGCCGCGCCATCGAAGGGACGTGAGCGGCGAGCGGCCTGTCCAGGTGGTGTGGTTCAAGCGCGACCTCCGCGTGCACGACCACGCGCCGCTGACCGAGGCGGCGGCCGCGGGCCCGGTGGTCGCGCTCTACGTGGTCGAGCCCGCGTACTGGCGACTCCCCGACACGAGCGAGCGGCAGTGGCGCTTCGTGCGGGCGGCGCTGGCCGACCTCGACGCGGCCCTCCGCGCCCGCGGGGTGGCCCTCACCGTGTGTGTCGGCGAGGCGGTGGCGGTGCTCCGCGCGCTGCGGGCGTCGACGGGCTTCACCGCCCTCTGGTCGCACGAAGAGACCGGCAACGGTTGGACGTACGCCCGCGACCGGGCCGTCGGCGCCTTCTGCCGGGCCGAGCGAATCCCCTGGCACGAGCGCCTCCAGGCGGGGGTCTGGCGCGCGATGACCGACCGCGACGCGTGGCAGGCCTTCCACGACCGGGTGCTGTCCGCGCCCAGCGTGCGCGCGCCCGACCGCATTGTCGCGGCGACGGTGCGCGGCGAGGTGACGGCGGGCGACGATCCCCTCGGGCTCACGGCCGAGCCCCTCGTCGAGAGCCAGCCCGCCGGACGACGGGTCGCCATCGGGCTGGTCGAGAGCTTCCTCGCCGGACGGGGGCGCGACTACCGCCGGGGAATGTCGTCGCCACGTTCGAGCGCCGCGGTGTGCTCGCGGCTCTCGCCGCACCTCGCGACGGGAACGGTGTCGGCCCGCGAGGTGCTCCGTCGCATCGCCGCCGCGCGACGGTCGCTCGAGGCCGCCCCGCCCGACGCGCGACCGGTGCCGCTCACGGCGATCGACGCGCTGGTGGCGCGGATCCACTGGCGCGATCACTTCACGCAGAAGCTCGAGCGCGAGCCCGCGATCGAGCATCGCTCGCCGCACGCGCTCTTCGAAGCCGCGCGGGCGCCCACGGGCCCCGACGACCCGCGGCTCCGGGCGTGGGCCGCGGGGCGTACGGGGTGGCCCTTCGTCGACGCGTGCATCCGCTCGCTCGCGGCCACCGGATGGATCAACTTTCGCGCGCGGGCGATGCTGCAGTCGATCGCGAGCCACCACCTCGGCCTCGACTGGCGCGCCTCGGGCGCGGTGCTGGCCCGTCTCTTCGTCGACTACGAGCCGGGGATCCACTGGCCCCAGGTGCACATGCAGTCGGGGCACACGGGCATCAACGTGCCGCGGATGTACAACCCGCTCAAGCAGTCGCGCGATCAGGATCCGGCGGGGGACTTCATCCGGCAGTGGGTGCCCGAGCTGGCAGGCTGCGCGGGAGACGCGGTGCACGCGCCGTGGGTGGCGGGGGGCGTGCGCGGGTACCCGCCGCCGGTGTGCGACGCGACCGCGGCGATGCGGGCCGCGCGGGCGCGCCTCGCGGCGGTGTACGGGCACCCGGACTTCGCGGCCATCGCGCGGGCGGTGTACGAGCGCCATGGCTCGCGCGTGCGGCCGGTGCGGCCCGTCCCGCGGATGCGCGAGGCCCGTCGCGCGGCGGCGGCGCAGCTGGCGCTGCCAGGGGTCGGAGACGGTTGACGCGCGTGCGGCGCGCACGCTTTCATCGGCGCATGAATCCCGCGCTCCGCCAGGTGCTCTACACGACCCCGCACGAAGACCCGTTGCAGACCGTCGCGGTGGTCGACCAGGCGCCGCCGGCGTGTCCCGACGACGGCGTAGTGGTGGCGGTGAAGGCGCGGCCGATCAACCCCGCGGACCTGCTGATGCTCGAAGGGCGACACGTGTACCGACCGACGCTGCCCGCGCAGATCGGCATCGAGGGCGCGGGCTTCGTCGTCGAGGTCGGCGCGCGCTCGCGGCTCGCGGTCGGCGCGCTCGTGGCGATTCCGAGCGGGGGCACCTGGCGCGATCGCATGGCGCTGCGCGACGACGACGTGCTGGCGCTGCCCGCGCACGTCGACGTCGCGCAGGCGTCGATGCTCTGCGTCAACCCCTTCACCGCGCTGGGGATGCTCGAGGGCGTCGCCCCGGGCTCGACGGTGCTCGTCAACGCCGCGTCGTCGGCCATCGCGGGCCTGGTGCTCGCGGTCGCGCGTCGTCGCGGGGTGCACACGGTGGCGGTGGTGCGAACGCTCCGCGCGGCGCCGCCCGCGGCCGACGTGGTGCTCGTCGACGGCGACGACCTGGCCGCGCGCGTGCGCGAGCGGGCGCCGTCGCCCGTGACGCTGGCGCTCGACGCCGTGGCGGGCGACGCGAGCGGGCGCATGTTCGACTGCGTGGCCGACGGCGGCGCGCTGGTGGTGTACGGGCTGCTCGGGTCCGATCGCGTCGCGCTGCCCGCCGCGGGGGTGGTGTTTCGCGACGTCGCGGTGCGCGGGTTCTCGCGGCTGCGAGGGTTTCGCGCGATGACGGCGGCGCGGCGCGCGGCGATCACCGCGGAGCTGGTGCAGATGCTCGCCGACGGCACGCTGGTGACGCCCGTCGAAGGGACCTACGCGCTCGACGACGTGCGCGCCGCCCTCGCGCATCACCAGCGGCCGGGCCGGGCTGGCAAGGTGCTGCTGGTGTCGTGACGGTGGGCGTCAGCGCTGGCGCTGCATCGCGAGGGGCGAGAGGGCCGTCGGGCGGCGCGCCGGGGTGCACATGTCGTTGTCGCCCGGGCGCTGCCCGAAGCGGAGGCTGTCGCCGTCGAGGGAGACGAGGTCGTAGTCTTGCCCGCAGGCGCTCACGGGGCGCTGGCCGAGGCCCGCGCACCCCTCGGCGCTGATGTCGACGTCGGCGTCGGCGGCGAAGGCGCGGCCGCACCCCTGCGCGCTCGAGAGAAAGCCCGCGGCCGCCGCGCCGTGCGCGCGCAGGGTCTTGCGCGTAAAGCGGAAGCTGGCCTCCGACGCGCCGGCGACGGACGACGGGGCGGTGACCTCGTAGGGGCCCTCGATGTGCGCGGTGACGAAGGGCGTCGCGCAGGCCGCGTCGGTGTAGGTGACGTAGTCGAGGGACCAGTCGGCGGGGGTCATCGCGAAGCGGAGCTGAATGTGCTGGCCGCTGCCGTTGGGGACGCACGCGCTCGCCCAGCGTCCGGCGAGGTCGACGCGGGGGGCGGCGGGGGCCGTCGACTGCGGGGCGCTGCAGGCGGTCACGAGGGTGGTCAGGGCGGCGAGGGTGAGGGTGCGGATGGTCATGGCGGTGCTCCTTCGTGGGTGTGCGATTCGTCGTGGGCGCTGCGGATTCGCGGCGTCGAACGAGGAGGATCATGCGCAGCCTCGGCGCAGTGCACCATGCATGAATGTGCATCTCTGTTATGCAGTTTTGTGCGACCGTGCGAGCGCCCCCGATGCTCGACTGGAACGACCTCCGATTCTTTCTCGCCATCGCCCGCGAGCGCACGCTCACGGCGGCGGCCCGGGCGCTGCGCGTGTCGCAGCCGACGGTCTCGCGGCGCCTCGCGGCGCTCGAGGGCGACTTCGGCGCGCGGCTCTTTCTCCGCGGCGCGGGCGGCTACGCGCTCACTCCGCAGGGGCGTCGGCTCCTCGACGTGACCGAGCCCCTCGCGGCGCAGCTCGACCGGGTCGAGCGCGACGGCGTCGACGACACGTCTCTCGTGGCGGGCACGGTGCGCGTCGCGGCCACCGAGATGACCGCCGCGCACCTCATCGAAGACGCCCTCGGCGCGCTGCTCGCGGCGCACCCCGAGCTCACCATCGACCTCGTGGCGGGCAACCTCGCCGCCGACCTCGCGCGGGGCGAGGCCGACCTCGCCGTGCGCCTCGTTCGGCCCGACACCGCCGACCTCGTGCGCCGTCGCCTCGGCGCGATGCGCTACGGCCTCTTCGCCTCGGAGGCGTACCTCGCGCGCGCCCCGGCGCTGGAGGTTCCCGGTCTGGCAGGTCATCGGGTGATCAAGCCCGCGCGCTCGATGGCGCGAGGCCCCGAGGCCCTGTGGCTCGAGCAGCACGGCGCGCGCGCGACGGCGTCGGTGTGCGTCGACAGCCCGCACCTCGCGCTCCGCGCGGCG
>CANMAT010000538.1 GCA_947494865.1 Deltaproteobacteria bacterium | reverse complement strand
CGAGCACGTCTCGGCGTGCGTCGAGGCACTTCGCGACGCGCAGTGGAGCGACCGGCCCCTCGCGCCCGAGCGCAGCCGCACGTCGGGCGTCTCGATCACCCCGGCCGAAGCGCCCGCAGAGGCCCCTGCGGTCGCGGAACAAGCGCCCGTCGAAGCGCCCGTCGAAGCACCCATCGAGGCACCCGTCGAGGCGCCCGTCGCCGAGGTCGCGGAGGCGTAGCGCTCCGACGTACGCGAGGCGCGCACCCGCGGCGCTTTTGAGGTACTCCAACGCCGGTGAACCTTCGCGCCATCGCTCCCCTCTTCGCCCTGTCGCTCTGTGTGGGTGCGTGCGGCGAGTCATCTCCTACGCCCGACGCTGCGACCTCCGCTGACGCATCGACCGACGCCCCCTCCGAGGCGGCGGTCGATGTCGTCGTGGATGCTCCCGCGAAGCCCCCCGTGCGCGATCTCCCCTACGCCGAGCCGCCGCGCAGCGTGGTGCCCGAGGCGGGCGTGCGCCGCGAGGTCATGCTCGTCGACGTGCCCCCCGCGCCCGCCAACCCCACCACCGGCGCCGCGACGCCCGCGGCGTACAACCGCGTGCAGGTGATTCGTTACCGCAGCGACGCCGCCGCGCCCGAGGCCGTGCGCTCGGTCATCGTCGCGATGCCGGGCTTTCTCGGCGGCGCGGGGTCCTTCGATCCCATCGCGCGCTCGCTCGTGAAGCGCGGGAGCGCCGCGATGACGCCCGTCGAGGTGTGGGTGCTCGACCGCCGCAGCAACCTCCTCGAAGACCTTCGCGGGATGAACACGGCGGACGCGATGCGCGACCCCGAGGTCGCCGCGGGCTACTACCTCCGCCGCGACGTGACGCTCGGCGGCCAGGGCTTCGCGGGTTACCGCGCCGCGGGCGACCCGGCCATTTCGTACATGTCAGAGTGGGGCCTCGCCACGCTGGTCAACGACCTGAAGGCCGTGGTCGATCGGGTGCCCGCGTCGCGCACCCACGCGGTGCTCCTCGGGCACTCGCTCGGGGCGAGCATCGTCGAGGCCTACGCCGCGTGGGATTTCGCGGGCACGCCCGGGTACCGCACGATCGCGGGCCTCGCCATGGTCGACGGCGTCGCGGGCGGCACCACGGCCACCGAGGCCGAGTACCTCACCACGGGCGTCGGCGGCCCCGGCGGCTTCGGGGCCACCAGCGCCGCGCGCCTGCGCGCGAGCGGGCCGTACTTCGTCGCGCTGCCCTTTCTCGGCGTGCAGGCGCTCGTCGTGTCAGAGATCGTGGCGCGCCGCGCGGCGCTGGCGCCCGACGCGGTCGTGCGCGACGACGACCGCGACGCGCTGTTTCGCATTCTGCTCAGCGTGAGCGAGGTGCCCCCGATGACCAACGCGGCGGCGCTGGGCTTCGCCTTCGACGACGCGTCGTGCCCGCTGGGCTTCGCGCGCATGTCGGTGGGCGCGCCCGCGGGCGGCGCGCTGCGCATGGGGCCCAACCCCTTCGACGCGCGCGAGATGCTCACCGCGCCCGCGAGCGGCGCCGACACCTACCGATGGACCGACGCGCCCATGGCCACGCCGCGGGAGTTCACCTCCCGCGCCAACGCCGCGGCCGCGTGGGCCACGACGCCGACGAATTTCGGCGAGTGGTACTTCCCCGCGCGCTTGAGCCTCGACGTGTCGGCCCTCGGCGCGATGAGCTACGCGGCCGACGCGTGGCAGGTGCGCGAGGGGCTGCGCGCCATGCACGGCCGCGAGGTCGACGTGCCCGTGCTGGGCGTCTCGGCGGGCCTCGTAGGCACCGCGGCGGCCTTCAACCGCGCGCGCGACCGCGTGGCCGCCGCGGTGGGCGCCGACCTCCCGGCGGCGGGCGCGACGCGCGCGATGCCCGCGGCCTTCAGGGCCGTTCACGTTCCGCGCATGACGCACCTCGACCCGCTCACGGGCGACGACAACAACCCCGACAACCCCGTGCCCGGCCTCGTGTTCGACTTCGCGACGGGCGCCACCGCGGGCACCGTCACCCCGCGCATGTGAGGCGCGGGCCCCGTGCGCCTCGGAACGCTCTCGCTCGACGACGGGTGGGGCGCGCTCTCGCGCGGCGCGCGGATGCGGGCGCCGTGGCACGACGGCGCGGTGTACTCGCTCGCGCACACAGCCGACGGCTCGCTCGTGTGCTCGTCGGGCGCCGACGGCGTGGTGCGCGTGTGGGACGTCACGCGCGGCGAACTCCGTTGGCAGTACGAGCGCCCCGCGCGGCACCTGCTCGCGTCGCCCGACGGGCGCCTCGCGTACGCCCTCGACGAGGCCTTCGCGCTGTGGCCCCTCGACCTCGTGACGGGCGACGAGCCCGACCGCGCGTGGGCACCGACGCGCAGGGTTCCTCGCGGCGCGCGCCATGATCGCGCGGCGCTCTCGCCCGACGGCCGCTGGCTGCTCCCGTCGTGCGGCGACGACCGCGGTGGCGTCGAGGTGGTCGACCTTGCGGGGCGCGCATCGCACGTGCTCGAGGCTCCGGGCGCGGGTGAGCTCTACCCCGTGGGGGCGTTCTCGCCCGACGGGCGCGCGGTGTACTCGCTCGGCGGCGTGCGCGACGGCCGCTCGGGGCGCGCGCGCAACGCGCTCTACCGCTTCGCCCTGAGCGACGGCGCGTGCGACGAGATCCGCGCGCTGCGCTTTCCCGCGCAGAGCGGCCCGGTGGCCGTGGCGCTGCATCGGCACCGCTGCGTCTTCGGCGGCCGATGGATGGTCGTCTCCGAGGGGCGGGTTCTCCTGCGCTGGGAGCTCGCGCGCAGCGAGGCCGCGTCGTGGCTCGACGCGCCGCTCTCTGCGATGGGCCGGGTGGTTACCGGCGACCGCGCGTTCGCGTGCACCTTCTCGAACCACCGCGGCGTGGCGATCGGAGAGCACGCGGCGGGCGCGTTGCACACAGCGCTCACGATGCCCGACGGTGAGACGGTTTCGACGCTGAGCCTCGCGCCCGGCGAGGGAAGCCTCTACGTGGGTACGATGAGCGGGCGCGTGGCCCGCGTGGCGATCAGCGACGGCGACGACGGGCTGCGATGAGCGAGGCGAGCGCGACGCCCGCGACGAGGGCCGCCGTGCGATCGTCGGCGCTCCCGGGGCGCGCCGTGGTGCACTGAACGCCGCCGCTCGACTCGGCGGGCACGGGGGCTGTCGAGGGGGGAGTGCTGGCGTCGACCCTCACGCCGCCATCGAAGTCGACGGGAGCGCCCGCGTCGGAGGTGCGCATGTCGCCGTCGGGCACGTCGAGGCCGCCGTCGGAGGGCCACGGGCACACCTGGTACATCGGGCGGTTGAGCTCGCGGCCAAAGCGATAGAAGCGCTGGCGCGTGCCGCGGTCGCTGGCGGCGAGCTCGAGGTCGCGGTCGAGGGCCGAGGCGGGGAGGTCGGCGCGCATGCGGGTGACCATCGCGGTGGGGCCGATGCCCTCGAAGGCGAGGGCCACGTCGGAGACGGCGTTCGAAGAGGCCATCATGGGGCCCGCGTCGGGGCCGCCGAAGCCCGTGCGCGAGGGCAGTCGCATCGCGAGGAACGTGAGCCTCGAGAGGCTCTGGTCCATCGAAGACTCGGTGAGCCAGAGGCGGTTGCCCATCGCGCGGTTGCGCGTGTCGAACACGCTCACAAAGAGCGAGGCGAAGCTGCCGGGCGGGGCGTTCCAGTCGTAGGTGAAGTCGTCGTCGCTGAGCTCGAGGTTGGGAAAGTTCATGGCCTCGATGCGCGACGGCGCGAACACCGTGAGCGAGAGCCCCACGCGGTCGGCGACGCCTGCGGCGATCATGCGCAGGGGCAGCCGGGGCTGGTATCCGTCGAGGGTGACCCGCACGGGCACCATGCGGTTGAGCCCCTTGCCCGCGCGCAGGCGCAGGGCGACGAAGTCCATGTTGAGGCCGAGGTAGTGGTCGATCACGGGCTCGACGGCGGCTGGCACCGAGTAGCCGTTCATGCGCAGCCACTCGCGCAGGCCCATTGCCGACGTGCCGCGCACGATGGCCACGGCGTAGGGGCCGACGACCTCTTCGCGCAGCACGGTGACGCCCGTGTCGGAGGCCGCGTCGGCGGAGGGGACCGCGCTG
>CANMAT010000537.1 GCA_947494865.1 Deltaproteobacteria bacterium | reverse complement strand
CGCCCGCAGGTTCAGCGTCGAGCCCAACCTCCTGCCGCTGCTCCGGCACCTCTACGCCGAGGGCAAGGGCCGCGGGCGCATCTGGCCCGCCGACGTGGTTCGCAACAACGACGCTGACACCCTGCGCAAGCACCTGAGGCTGGCCGGCGTGACCCGCGCCGACCTCTTCATCACCGACCAGACGCGCAAGAACATCACGGCCCACGACCTCCGTGCCACGGGCATCACCTGGCGCGCAGTGCGCGGCGACGACCCCATTCGCATCCAGCGGGCTGCAGGGCACACGACCTTCAGCACGACGAGCGAGTACATCCGCGAGGCCGAGAACGTGCGCACGGGCTTTGGCGAGGTGTTCCCCGCGCTGCCGCTGCGCCAGCTCGGCGTACCGCCGCCAGGGGACCCTCTGGGAGGGGTCGTCGAGGCAAACGCTACGGTTTCCGCTACGGGCGCCCCGGGGCCCAGGGGCCCGAAAAGCGAAAACCCCCGGAATCACGTGGATTCCGAGGGTTCTCTCGAGTGCGAGGAGGGGGACTTGAACCCCCACGATGTTACTCGCTAGCACCTCAAGCTAGTGCGTCTGCCAATTCCGCCATCCTCGCGACGGGGTGGGGAATCTGACCGAATCCCCTCGCCGTGTCAACGGAATCGACACGGGCGTTTAGATTTTCTTTACGAATCGTTGTTGAGCCCTTCGTGCGAGGGAGTTTGGTAGATTCCGCCCCCATTTCGAGGCGGGCGCGTCGGCGCCCAACACCTCTCGAACGCATCACCCGGAGACGAAGACGCAATGAGCGGGCACTCACGCTGGTCGACGATCAAGCGAACGAAGGGCGCGGCCGACGCCAAGCGGGGCAAGATCTGGACGAAGCTCATCAAGGAGATCACCGTCGCCGCGCGCATGGGCGGCGGCGATATGGGCGGCAACGCCCGTCTCCGCAAGGCCGTCGCCGACGCGCGCAGCGAGAACATGCCGAGCGACAACATCACCAAGGCCGTGAAGCGCGGCACGGGTGAGCTCGAGGGCGTCAACTACGAGGACATCACCTACGAGGGCACGGGCCCGGGCGGCACGCTCTTCATCGTGGAGGTGCTCACCGACAACCGCAACCGCACCGTCGCCGAGGTTCGCAAGATCTTCGAGAAGGGCGGCGGCGTGATGGGCTCGTCGAACACCGCGACCTGGGCCTTCGACCGCAAGGGCCACGTGCGCCTCTTGAAGAAGGCCGCCACGGAGGAGCAGCTCTTCGACGTGGCCCTCGGCGCCGGCGCCGAAGACCTCGCCGACGAGGGCGACGAGTGGCTCGTGACCACGCCCCCCGCCGAGGTCGACGTGGTGCGCAGCGCCCTCGAGGCCGCGAAGATCCCCGTGAAGTCTTCTAGGCTCGCGTGGGTGGCCAAGAACACCGTCACCGTCTCAGGCCGCGACGCCGACCTCGCCATCAAGCTCGCCGAGACCCTCGACGACCACGACGACACGCAGAACTCGTTTTCGAACTTCGACCTCTCCGAAGAAGACGCCGCGCGCCTCGCCGACGCGTAGCCCCTCCCCGCTTCTCTCAAGGTAAAGCGAAGTTGCACGTGCCGCGCGCCGCGTCGGCGTCGATGGGGGAGACGCCCGCGTCGCGCAGATCGCACCGGTCGTCGAAGGGCGCGCAGTCGGCGCCCGTCGAGCATGCGCGCGCCCCCGTGGCGGGCACGCACACGCCTACGCGAGCGCCGTTGATGCGAAGCCCGTGGCACGCCGTGTCGGGGCGGCAGTCGAGGTCGCGCGCGCACTCGCGCAGGCACTGCCCGGCGTCGGCGGCCACCGTCGCGCAGCGCGCGCTGAAGCCCGGACACTCGGAGTCGAGGCTGCACGCGCGGGTGCAGAGCGAGGCTGCCGCCGCGACGTCGGTGGTGAGCAGCACGCGCTCACACGTCGTCGAGAGGCCGCACGTCTCGCCGGGTTCGCAGCGGTCGTAGCTGGGGTGAATCGGGTCTTTGTCGGGGTCGCACGCGACGCAGACGAGCGCCGCGGCGAACACGAAGACTCGTTGAATGAGCGGGGAGGAGGGGCGCACGCGCGCGGAGGATATCAGCACCGCGCGGCGCGCAGGGGCGTCGCGCGCGCAGCGATCAGGCGCGGGGGCCTACGGGGACACACACGCTCACGGTGCCGCCCCCGGCGGCCGGGATGGCCGAGCACGTGGTGTTGAAATCGGTGCAGTCGGTCTGCGTGGCGCAGAGGCGGTAGCACTGCGACTGCGCGGGCGTACCGACGCTGAGGCAGGTGACCGACTGCGTCGCGGCGCCGGGCACGTAGCCCGGGCACACCGAGGGGAGGCCGCCGGGGCAGGCCACGGTGCACGACGTACCCGGCGACTTGGCGGCGCCCGCGGCGACGATCGACGTGAGGCACTGCGTGCCGATGGCGCACACGTCGGTGGCGCTGCACTTCTGGTACGGGGTGCGATTGGCCGTGACGGCGACGGCGCACGCGCCCGCGTTGCATGCGAGGCCCGTGTTGCAGGTGGTGCCGCCGCAGCAGGCCTGACCCGCGGCGCCGCAGGCGATGGGGGCCACGCACACGCCCGCGTTGCACGCGAGGCCCGAGCCGCAGAGGCTGCTCGCGCAGCACGCCTGGCCCGCGGCGCCGCAGGCCGTGGTGCCGGTGCCGAGGGGCATGCAGAGGAAGGCCGTCACGGGCTGGCCGTTCATGTCGCGGCCGGTGATCGAACCGCAGCGCGTGTTGGGGCCGCAGTCGGTGTCGCGGGTGCAGCCGTCGTAGCAGAGGCCGCCGGCCGAGGCGCTCACCACGCAGGTGGGCGCAAAGCCCGAGCCGTAGGGCGAGAGCGGACACTGCTCGGTCGCCGTGCAGCTCACGGAGCAGAAGTTCGCGGGCGACCCGTTCGACGTGTACGAAGCGGGGAGGCAGACCGAGCCGTTGGAGCAGGCCTCGCCAGACTGGCAGCCCTCGTAGGGGCCGCGGACGATCTCGACGACGCAGCCCGAGGCGAAGATCACGGCCATGCTGAGGCCCACGACGACGTTGCGAAGGTTCTTCACTGTATTGCTCCTCTGAAGTTGCTGAGCGCCGCACGGGGCGCGACCGAAGTGTGTGGCCCGCTGCGCTGCGCGGCCTTCTACGCGCGCGTGAGCGCGCTTCTTCTACCGCCGCATCGCAGAGGCCGCGTCGGTGGTGACGTACTCGCCGCGCGGCCAGTGTCGATAGAAATCAGCTCGGATGACGGGCCCTCCCGCGGCGTCGTACTCGCCGGGTACGAGGCTCCCGAAGACGCGCAGGAGTGAGAAGACCTGCACGCGGTTCTCGCCCGCGGCGTCGTCGGGGCGGAGGCTCACGACGGCCGTGAGCGGCCCTCCGTCGCGCGCGCTCACCGTGACCCGACAGCTGCGGTCGGTCTCGTCGTCGCAGAGGTGCCGCGCCTGGTGGGTGCGAATCTGGATGCTCACCCGCGCGGGCGTCGACCCGTGGGCGCCCTCGACGCCCGTAACGACGCCAAAGAACGACAGCGTCTGCGCGCGATAGCTCTCGGGCATGCGGCGCACCTCGTCGTAGACCGCTTCGTTGTTGGCGCGCGCCACCCACGACTCCTCGTCGCCGAGGGCCACGTAGGTCTGCGCGTACCCGTAGCGCCCCGCACCCCCGCACGCTGGGAGTAGGATGGACAGCGCAGTCACCGCGGTCGAGAGCCAGCGTCGCATGGTGACCGTTGAGGTATCGCGACCCGCGGTGCGACCGCAAGCGGTGGCATCGCTTACATCAACACGCTGACGGTCGGTGCGGTGCCGCGCGGCGGGGTCACGGCGTGACCGAGCGCCAGGATCTCGATGAGGACCGTGCGGTACACTGTGGATACCGCGTCGAGGTCGACGTCGGGCGCGTCGCCGTCTTCGTCGGGCTCGAGGGCCGCGTCGAGCTGCTCGCGCACGAAGGCCATGAGGTGCGGCTGGCCGATGGCGACGAGGTCGTCGCTCTCGAGCATCTCGTCGGCGGCGCCGCGGCGCAGCTCTTCGTCCCAATCGAAGGTGGCGCGCGTCGAGGCGAGGGAGTTCTCGTCGAGGGGGCGCATGCGCGCGCCGAAT
>CANMAT010000536.1 GCA_947494865.1 Deltaproteobacteria bacterium | reverse complement strand
TCGGTGCTGCACTGGCAGCCCCTGCGACCCGCCTAGAAGGCGATGGGGAGGTCGTCGGCGTCGCTCGTCGAGGCGCCGTCGGCCGACGGGCGCCCGCCGTCCGTGCGCCCGCCGTCGACCGCTGCGTCCGCGGTGCTCCCGCCGTCGCGGGTGGCCATCGACGAGGGCACGCACTCGCCGGTCTGACACACCTCGCCGCTGGGGCAGAGGCGCGTGTCGGGACCGGTCTCACACGCGTCGCGGCACGCGCCGGCGCGGCAGTACATCCCCGTCGGACAGGTGATGCCCGAGCAGTCGTCGGAGGTGCAGTAGCCGTCGGGCTGACACGTCTGGCCCGCCGCACACGGCGTGCACTGGCAGCCCGGCACGCACAGCCCCGCGTTGGGGCCGGGGCCCGGGTCGCAGACCTCCATGGGGTTGCACGTGACGCCCGCGCAGGGGTTGAGGCAGCGCCCGGCCCGGCAGATCTGCGCGTGGGGGCAGGTGACGCCGTCGCAGATGCCCACGCACATGCCGCCGGAGCAGCGCTGGCCCGCGGGGCAGTCGACGCCCATGCACGACGTCTCGACGCAGATGCCCGTGTCGGTGGTGCACGTGCGGCCCGGGAGGCACCCGAGCTCGGCGGAGCAGCGCTCGACGCACGACCCGCGGTCGCACACGAAGTTGCGGGGGCACAGCGCGTCGCCCTCGTCGATCATGCCGTTGCAGTCGTCGTCGTTGCCGTTGCAGCGCTCGGAGCGCGGCATGTTCACCTGCTGGCAGCGCGTGGCCATGCCGTCACAGATGTTTACGCCCTGCGAGCAGGCGCCCATCTGACCGGTGACGGTGCACGAGGTGCCGCCGCCCGCGCAGCCCGTGGAGACGTCGCCGCCGCGGATCTGAAAGCGCCACAGGCCCGGGGCGCCGCTCGGCACGTTGGAGGTGCGGCACACGTCGAGAATCGCCATCGTGCGCGACATGGGGAGCGCAACGTAGTTGCGGCGGTTGCCCGCGTCGAAGCCCACCTGGGCTGGCGTGCCGCCGCGGCCGCCCATGCCGCCCGAGGCGTCACCCGTCGTCCACTGGCAGCGGTTGTAGCGAAACTCGACGTCGAAATCGCCCGTGGTCGAGCACGTGTTGCTCGTCGTGAGCACGAGCTGAAAGTCGTTCTGCAGGTCGTCGTGCGAGCTGAAGTAGCCCACGTTGTTCCAGGTGACGACGATGCGGTTCGGCTCGACGTGAAAGCAGATGTTGTTGCGCGCGGGCTGGCCGCCGCCGCGCGTGTCGACGTCGGCCCACCACGGCGCGATCATCGGCTGATCAGCGACCGGGAACGGCATCGGCGTGTACGTGCCGACGCCACCACGGAAGGTGATGTTGCCGTTGGTGTTCACGTACATCGCCCGATAGTTGTTGCCGAAGAAGTTGAGCCCCATCCGGAACGCGGTGGTGATCGGGATGGGCACGGCGACAAAGCCTGTGGCGGGCGGCGGGCCCACGTACGAGCCGTCGTCGTTGGGGTGCACGCAGTTCTGCGGGAGGCCGTAGCCCGTCGGCCCGCCGAAGCCCGTGAGGAGAGGCACCGCCTCGGCCGGCGCCATGAACGCCGCGAGCAGAGGGAGCTGCAGGGACAGACACGTCGCCGTCCGGACGATCTTGTGAAGCGTTCTCATCGACCTGTTGCCTCGATCTCGCGCGAGCGCTCCCTCAGACAGGGTTTCGGGAGGGCGCGCTGCGTACGGGAAGGATTTCTGGGTCCGTTCACGGGACCTTCGTGGATCTTTGGGGAGAGCGGACCATACTGCAATCTTCCGCCCGCCGTCGAGGGCGCCACAACGCAGCGATTTTGTCGCCTCGGGCCTGCGACACCGATGTCGTGCCCGTGCCGCGTTGGCCCCGATGAAGCGCGAGGTTTTCTCACCGGGGTCAACCGGTATAGCTTCGGAGCTCTCTTGTGACGCGTCGGCTCCGCGCCGATCGCAGAGGCACCCCGATGCAGCGAAGCACCCTGACGTTCCTTCTCGCGATTCCCTTCGTCGTGGCGGCTTGCGGGAGCGAGGTGACGACGCCCGCGCCCGCCGACGCCGGAGTCGACAGCCGCGTTGACGTCTCGGTCGACGACGCCGCCGACGCTTCCGTCGCCGAAGACGTGCCCCAAGACACCGGGAGCTCCGCCGAAGACGTGCGCACCTTCGTGCCCGACGCGAGCTCTCCCATGACGGCCATCGAGGCCGCCCCCGAGGCGTGGACGTACGTCCCATTCCCCGACTCGGCGTGCGGCAACGGCACCCCCGCGGGCATCGGCGTGAACCTCACCACACGAAGCAACCGCGTCGTGATCTACCTGCAGGGCGGCGGCGCCTGCTGGGACGGCCTCACGTGCTTTCTCCCCACCGCGGCCAACATCAACAACGCGTACACGAACACCACGTTTCAATCCGAGATTCGGGCGATGTCGCGCGGGCTGATGTTCAACCGCGACGACGCGCGCAACCCCTTCCGCGACGCGAGCTTCGTGTACGTGCCCTACTGCACGGGCGACATCCACGGCGGCGACAACGTGCGCACGTACCTCTTCGGCTCCGAGGAGCGCACGATCTATCACGTCGGCGCGCGCAACATGGACGCCTTCCTCCGTCGCCTGGCGCGCACGTTCCCCTCGGCAGACCGCGTGTGGCTCACCGGCGCGAGCGCGGGCGGCTACGGCGCCGGCATCCACTGGGACCGCGTGCAGCGCGCCTTCCCCATGGCGCGCGTCGACCTCCTCGACGACTCGGGGCCGCCCATTCGCCCGCCCGCCGAGCGCTTCAACCAGATGAAGGCCGCGTGGAACCTGCAGTTTCCCGACGGGTGTACCACCTGCGCCGACGACCTCACGACGCTCATGGACTACTACGCCACGCGGCTCCCGCCGCCGCACCGCATGGGGCTCCTCTCGTACACGCAAGACCGCACCATCTCACAGTACTTCGGCCTCACGGGCGCGCAGTTTCAAGACCAGCTGAGCATGCTCATGCGCTCGGCCTTCGACGCTCGGCCCAACTACCGTTACTTCGTCGTTGCCGGGAGCAACCACACGATGGTGGGCGACCTCGGCACCCTCACGGGCCCCGGCGGCGCGTCGCTCCTGCGATGGGTGACCGCGTGGGCCACCGACGGCGCCGACTGGAACAACGTTCGCCCCTGACCGAAGCCCGATCACCCCGCCGCGGGTGAGCCCATGAACTCCTGCGCGAACACCGTCGCGCGCGCCCCTGCGCCGATCCCGTCGCGGCGAAGCACCACCGACACCGTCTTGAAGAGAATCTTCGCGTCGAGCGCGAGGCTCCAGCGGTCGACGTACCAGACGTCGTGGGCGAACTTCTCCTCCCACGAGAGGGCGTTGCGCCCGTTCACCTGCGCCTGGCCGGTGATGCCGGGCAGCACGTCGTGGCGGCGCATCTGCTCGGCCGTGTACCGCGGCACGTATCGCACGAGGAGCGGTCGCGGCCCCACGAGGCTCAGGTCGCCGCGCAAGAGGTTGATAAACTGCGGCAGCTCATCGAGGCTCGTGCGACGGAGAAAATCTCCGAAGGGGTGGAGCCGCTCCTCGTCGGGCAGGAGCGCCCCGCGCGCGTCGCGCGCATCGGTCATCGTGCGAAACTTGAAGACCTTGAAGATGCGCCCTTTGTAGCCTACGCGCGGCTGCGTGAAGAGCACCGGGCGCCCCATGGTGGCCCACACGCCTGCGGCCACCGCAGCGCACACCGGGGCGAGCGCCACGAGCCCGCCGACCGCCGCCGCGCGATCGACCGCCACCTTCACCGCCCTGCGCCAACCCCGCTGCTCCATGATCACTCTCTCACGTGAGGGTCAATCGGTACGCCACGCGCGCCACGCGCGACCGCACCGTACAGAACGTTTCGTAGAAGCGCACCGTGGCGCCATCGACCCAGGGCACCGTGGCCGCGTCGAAGCCCCGCGCCGCGAGGTCGCCCAGCACCGTCGACGCGAGGCGCCGACCTACGCCTCCGCCGCGCGCGCGCGCTGCCACGCCGATGGGACCGAAGGTTGGCTCCCACGCGCGGTTGCCCGAGTGACACGCGAAGCCCGCGAGCGCGCCCT
>CANMAT010000535.1 GCA_947494865.1 Deltaproteobacteria bacterium | reverse complement strand
GGTGCTCCCCGCGCTCGCCCCGGCCCTCGCGGCCCTGCGCGCCCTCGACGAGCTCGCCGTCGCGCGCCGCTCGCTCGCGCGCCTCGACGCGGCGCGCGCGCCCGACCGCACGCCCTCGCGGCAACACGCCCTCGACGCGCCCCTCACGCTCACCGCCGTGACCGTGCGCTACGGCGCCCACGTCGCGCTCGCGTCGGTGTCGCTCAGGGTGCCGCCGCGCGGCGTGCTCGCCGTCGTGGGCCCCAACGGCGCGGGCAAATCAACCCTCGCGCACGTGATCGCGGGCGCCGTGGCGCCCGACGAGGGGGAGGTCTCCGTGGCGGGCGTGCCCATGGGCTCGATCTCGCCCGAGGCCGTCGCCCTCGTGCCGCAGCACCCGTGCTTCATCGAGGGCGCCTCGGTGCGTGACAACGTGCACCTCGCGGCCCCTTCGGCCACCGACGATGAGATCACCGCGGCCCTGACGGCGCTAGGGCTCAGCGTGGGGCCGTCGCACCGCGCGGCCGACCTCTCGCGCGGCGAGCAGCGTCGCGTGGCGATCGCGCGGGCGCTCCTCCGCAAGCCGCGGTGGCTGGTGCTCGACGAGCCCGACGCGTGGCTCGACCGCGACGGGCGCGCGGCCCTGCAGCGCGTGCTGCGCGAGGCGGCGGGGGGCGCCGCTGTGGTGCTCGTCACCCATCGCGCAGACCTCGTCGACTGGGCCGACCGCGTGGTGGTGCTCTCGCCCGCGCACGCCGTCGAGGCCTCGGGGCCGCCGCGCGAGACCCTCGCGGCATCGGCCACCGGGCGCGCGCTGCTGGCGTCGCTGGCCGACGAGTCGCTGCGCTTCAGCGCGCGGTAGACGTCACGCCTTGGGCGCGTCGTCGCGGTCGGCGGGGCGCACGGCGATGCGATCGTCGCGCTTCATCCCCCGCTTGAGGTTGCGCCAGAAGGCCCCCAGCGCGTCGCCCATCGGGTTGACCTTCGAGGCGCTGAACACCACCACGCACAGCACCAGGATGAACAACAGCTCGCCGTAGCCGGGGGGACGCATCGCGGCGGAGCGTACAACCTCGGCGCGTGCTGCGATACATTGCGCGCCATGAAGATCCTTCTGATGCGGCACGGCGAGGCGGTAGACCACGCGCCCGGTATGGGCGACGGCGAGCGGTGGCTCACCGCGAAGGGCCGACGCGTCACGCGCGAGGTGGCCGAGGCGCTCGTCGCGCACACGGCGCCCGCGGCGGTGCTCACGTCGCCGCTCGTGCGCGCGGTGCAGACGGCGGAGATCCTGGTGGGCGCGGCGAAGCTCGAAGACGCGGTGACGGTCGTGCGCGAGATCGCGAGCGGCGACGTCGAGGCACTCCAGTCCATACTGCGGGGCTACCACGGCGACGCCCCCCTCGCGGTGGTGGGCCACGAGCCCACGCTCTCGTCGCTCGCGATGAGCCTGCTCAACGAGCGGCGCTGGCCGGGCTTCGAGAAGTCGTCGGTGTGCTGCCTCACGCTCCGGCGCGGAGAGGCGCACGCGCGCTTCGAATGGATGCTCCTGCCCAAGAAGCTCAAGCTCGTCGAAGACCTCCACAAGCTCCACGGGTGACCGATGCTCCGCTCGCTCCTGCCGCACCTCGCGCGGCTCCGCGACGACGCGATGGGCCACGCGGGCGCCGCCGTCGACCGCGCCCTCGTCCACGCCGCACTCGGCCTCGCGAAGCGCAGCCCCGACCGCGAAGACGTCTCGCGCGACGACCACGACGGCCGCCTCGCGCAGCTCGCCCGCGTCACCGAGGCCTACGCCGACCCGCGCTACCTCGCCGACCCGTCGACCTTCTTCGCCGAGCCCGCTGCGCCGGACCCGCGCCTCGACGCGGTGCGCGCCCTCCCCCGCGGCGCGGGCGCGGTGGTCGACCTCGCGTGGCCCAGCGGGTTCGACACCGTGCACCCCGCGCCGCGCGACGCCTACCTCGCGTTCGAAGAGAACCGCACGGCCCACGCCCGCGCGTGGCTCCACACGTCGCCGGCGCCCGCCATCGTGTGCGTGCACGGCTACCTCGGCGGGCGCGTCGCCCTCGAAGAGACCGCCTTCGCCGCGTCGTGGCTCCACGGGCTCGGGCTCGACGTCGCGCTCGCCGTGCTCCCCTTCCACGGCGCGCGCAGCCCCGCGGGGCGCCAGGGGGTGTTTCCCAGCCGCGACCCGTGGCGCACCGTCGAGGGACTCGCGCAGGCCGTCTACGACCTCCGCGCCCTCGTCGCGTGGCTGCGCGCGCGCGGCGCCCCCACCGTCACGGTCTTCGGCATGAGCCTCGGGGCGTACACCGCCGCGCTCCTCGCCACCGTGGCCGACGTCGACCACGCCGTGATGATGGTGCCCCTCGCCTCCCTCGCCGACGCCTACGCCGAGCACCGCGAGGGCCGCGACGACGCGCCGCCCGCGTGGCTCCGCCCGCGCATCGAGCACGCGTTCCGCGTGGTGTCGCCCCTCGCCCGACCGCCGCGCGTCGCGGGCGACCGCGCCCTCGTGCTCGCCGCCAGCGGCGACCAGATCACCCGCGCCTCGCACGCCGACCGCCTCGGCGAGCACTTCGGCGCGCAGCGCGCGGTCTTCCCCGGCGGGCACATCCTCCAGCTCGGCCGCGGGCGCGCCATGAGCACACTTGCCAGGTTTCTGTCAAGGCACGACGTGATTGCATCGCGGTAAAGCACACACATCGCCTCACGCATCACTTTTTCACGCTTGCGCGGAGCGCTCGGTCCGTGGCGCCATGAGGGGGTCACGATGAACGCCCCCCCTGGTCAGCCGCCCTCCCCTCGCCTGCGCGCGCCCGCGACGCCGCGGAGCCTGGAGGCCCCTCGGCGACCGCGCGGGGGGCGCGACCGGAGAGGGACGCGATGCACGCACTGCTGACCGACCGCTACGAGCTCGCGATGCTCGGCGCCTACCTCCGAGAGGGCATCGCCGAGCGGCGCGGCGTGTTCGAGCTCTCCGTGCGGCGGCTCCCCGCGCACCGACGGTTCCTCCTGGTGGCGGGCATCGACCGCGCGGTGCGCTACCTGCGCGACCTGCGCTTCTCCGACGAAGAGATCGCATACCTTCGCACGGCCCCGGGCCTCGCCGACGTCATGTCCGACGCGATGGCGCACTACCTCCGGGAGTTTCGCTTCCGCGGCGACGTCGACGTGATCCCCGAAGGCGAGGTGGCCTTCGAGAGCGAGCCCCTCGTGCGCATCGACGGCACGCTGGCCGAGGGTCAGCTCCTCGAGACCTTCCTCCTCGGGGTGATCAACGCCGAGACCCGCGTCGCCTCGAAGGCCGCTCGCGTGGTGCTCGCCGCCGAGGGGAGGCCCGTGTACGAGTTCGGCGCCCGCCGCCACGACCCCGCCGCCGCCCCCTACGCCGGCCGCGCGGCCTACATCGCCGGCTGCGCCGCCACCTCGTGCGAAGAGGCAGGGCTGCGCTTCGGCGTGCCCATCGCCGGCACCTGCGCGCACAGCTACGTGCTCTCGCACGTCGACGACGGCGAGGCCGCCGCGTTCGAGCGCTTCGCCGAGGCCTTCACGAGCGGCACGACCCTCCTCATCGACACCTTCGACACGCGCGAGGGCGCCCTGCGCGCCGCCGCCGCGGGGCCCAACGTCCGCGCGGTGCGCCTCGACTCCGGCGACCTCGACGCGCTCGGCCACGACGTGCGCCGCATCCTCGACGCCGCCGACCGGCGCGACGTGCAGCTCATCGCCAGTGATGACCTCGACGAGCACCGCATCGGGGCCCTCCTCCGCGCCGGGGCACCCTACGACGCCTTCGGCGTGGGCACGGCCATCGCGCTCACGCCCGACGCGCCCTCCCTCGGGGCCATCTACAAGCTCGTCGAGATCGAAGACCGCCGCGGCGTGCGCGTGCCCGTGGGCAAGCGCTCGGCGGGCAAGCCGAGCTTCGGCGGCGCCAAGCAGGTGTGGCGACGCCGCGACCCCCACTGCACCCTCGTCGAAGACATCGTCAGCCGCGCCGAGGAGGCCGGCCCCGACGGGGCCGAGGCCCTGATGGTTCCGCTTATGCGCATGGGCAAATTGGTTCGCGACCTCCCCAGCGCGCACGAGGCCACACGCGCCG
>CANMAT010000534.1 GCA_947494865.1 Deltaproteobacteria bacterium | reverse complement strand
TGGGCCGAGTCGTTGAGCGCGCTCGTGCGCGACGTGCCCTTCGGCGTGGTGCTCCACGGGTCGCTCGGCGGCGCGGTGTCGAAAGAGGGGATGTCTTCGTCTACGCAGTACGGGTGGCTCGTGCGCGACGGCGCAGTGACCCCCGAGATGATCGCGCCGGGGAACTTCACCGCGCTCACCGCGGGGTGCCTCGCCACGGTCGAGGGCTTCGCGGGCGCGGTCGAGGCGCACGGCGTGGGATTCTGCGGCAAGAGCGGGCAGCGGCGGCGCGTGACCGACGGCGGACCGGAGTACGTCAAGGTCGGGGCCTCTCCCTCGGTGCTGCTCACCTTCGAAGGATGACCACGATGCACACCACCATGAAGGCCGCGCGAGACCTCTGCCTCGCCATTCGCGACGGCGTCGCGGGCGCCGTCGACGACGTCGAGGTGATCGTCTCGTGCGGCGATCGCACGAGCTACGGCGTCGAGAACGACCTCATCATTCCCGCGCTCGAGTGCGACACCTGGAGCGTCGCGATGCGCGCGCTTTCGAACGGCCGCCTCGCCACCGCGACCACCACCAGCCACGACGCGAGGGACTCCATCGCGGCCCTCACGCGCGCCCTGAGCGCCGCGCAGCCCGAGACGCTCGCGACCTTCGCGTCGCCCGACGAAACGGACGATACGCGCAGCTGCGACGCGCGCTTGTGGGAGCTCGTCGATCGCCCCGGGGAGGTGCGCCGCATGGCTGTCGCGTCGCGCGACGGCGCCCGCGCCGCGAGGCCCGGCGCGCCCGTCGTGATCGAGGCCGACGTCACCGTGTCGCGCGCGCGCAGGGCCCTCGCGACGAAGCGCGGCGGCCCCGTCGTGAGCGCGTCGACCGCGCTGTCGACCTTCGTGATGATCGACGGCAACGACTGGGACGCCTGGAGCGGCACCGCGCGCCCCGACGACGCCGTGGTCACGGGCCTCGCCGGCGCGCTCGTGTCGTCGCTCCCCGCGCGCGAGGTGACGTGCGAGGAGTTTCTCGGCGGCGCCCGCGAGGCCGCGGTGGTGATTCATCCGAGGCTCTTCGAAGCGCTGCTGCGCTCGCTCTTTCTCGAGCGCATCGCGGCCGACCGCGCGCTCGCGAAGCTCTCGTCGGCGCGCGAGGGCGACGTGGTGGCGCACCCGTCGTTCGAACTCTTCGACGACCCCACCGCGGCGGGCTCGCTCGCGGGCGCCGCCTGCGACGATGAGGGCGTGCGCGGCGGCCGCAAGGCCGTGGTGTCGGGCGGCGTGCTCCGCGTGATGCCCAGCGATCGACGGTCGGCGCAGATGCGCGGCGACGCCTCGACGGGCAACGGGTACCGCATCCCCATCATGGCCGAAGACCGCTCCGAGGCGCCGGTGCGCGTGGGCTTCGGTCACCTCGAGGTCACCGCGGGCGACGTCTCCCGCGACGCGCTGGTGAAGGGCCGCACGGTGCTCATCACCGACCTTTTGGGCCTGCACTCTTCGAACAAGGCCACCGGGGCGTTCAACAACCCGATTCAGGGCGGCCTCGCGCTCGAAGACGGCGTTCCCGTCGCGCGGGTGAAGCCCGGCGCCTGGTCGGCGACGGGCAACCTCCACACGCTCCTGCGCGCGATCACGGGCCTCTCGCGCGAGCGCATGATGACCGGCAGCGCGCTCCTCCCCTGGGTGGCCGCGCCGGTTACGGTGGCGTAACTTCGATGCCGCAAGAGATCGAGCGAAAGTTTCTCGTCGACGTGACGAAGCTCCCGCGCGAGGCGCTCGTCGACGGCGCGCGCTTCACGCAGGGGTATCTCAGCACCGAGCCCGTGGTGCGTGTGCGCCTCTCGGAGAGGCATGACAAGCCCGCCGAGGCGTGGCTCACCATCAAGGGTAAGGGCACGCTCTCGCGGGCCGAGTACGAGTACGCCATCCCTCCGGAGCATGCGCGCGAGATGATGCCCCTGTGCGGCGCGGTGCTTTCGAAGACGCGCTACCACGTCGCGGTGGGAGCGCACACGTGGGACCTCGACGCGTACCACGACGCCCTCGACGGCTTGTGGCTGGCCGAGGTGGAGCTCGGCGACGAGTCCGAGGCCTTCGAGCGCCCGCTGTGGGTCACCGACGAGGTGACGCCCGACCCGCGCTACACCAACGCCGCGCTGGCCCTCGCGAGCTTCGGCAAGCAGCGCCCGTAGGCGCACCCTCCGACGATTAGAAATCGCCGAAGAGGTCTTGGATGCGCGCGTCGAGGGCGACGGCGATCTTGTGCAGCGACGAGATGCTCGCCGACGACTCGGCGCGCTCGATCTGCGACAGGAGCGACACCGAGAGGCCCGTGCGCTTGGCCATCTGCTTGAGGGTGAGCGTGCGCTCCTTGCGGAGGTTGCGAATGGTCTCGCCGATCACGCGGTGCAGCTGCTCCTCGGGGGTGCGCGAGAGGCCCTTCTTCTTGAGCACGCGCTCGACCACGTTGCGCAGGTCGTCGACGGTGAAGGGCTTGCGAAGGTAGTCGAGCGCGTCGAGCTTCATCGCCTGCACGGCGGTCTCGAGCGAGGGGTAGCCGGTGATCATCACCACCGCGAGGTCTTTGTCGACCTTGCGAATCTTGGCGAGCGTCTGCACCCCGTCTTGGCCCGGCATCATGAGGTCGAGCAGGCAGAGGTGAAACTTGCCTGCGCGCACCTCCGCGTCGGCCTTCGTGGGGTCGTCGAGGGTGGTCACCTCGTAGCCGTCTTTGCGAAGAACGGTCTCGAGAAGATCACGAATGGCCGCATCGTCGTCGACGACGAGCACGCGAATAGATTGAACCGCGCTTGACATATCGTCGGCGACCATAGCGGACTTCGCGTCGAGGTTGGAAATACCGCGCAATCTCTGTCGCAACGCTGCGGTTTCTCAGAGCCCTACGACGCGCACCGGGAGGGTGACGTCGGCCGACGCGACGCCGCGGGCGAGAAACTCGGGCAGGGCGCGCAGGGCCTCGCGCACGGCCACGCGCGCGCCGGGGCGCTCGCTCACCCAGGCCAGCACGGGGCCGTCGCCCCACGCGGCCAGCATGGCGCCGTCGTTGGCGGGGCGGCCGAGGTCTTCGAGGGCCCGCGCGCCGAGTCGCCGCGTGGGGACGTACAGCGCCCACACGGGCTGCGCGTCGCCGGGGGCGCGCCACTCGACCCAGTGCGCCCGCGCCGAGCCGCCGCGGGGGCCCGCGCCCAGCACCCGACGCTTCGCGCCGCGGCGCTCGAGCCCCGGGAGAATCACCCGCGCGAAGAGCTCGCCGAGCTGCGCCCGCCGCGCCTCCCACCGGCCCGCGTGCGGCGCGAGCGCGTGCGCGCCCTCGAGCCACTGGTAGCGGCGCCCGCCGACCGTGAACACCTCGCTCGCAATGTGCTGCTCTGCCGCGATCATCATGGTCGAGACACCTACCGCGATCACCGCCCCGCGCACCAGACCACCTGGACATTGTCTGTCACACTATATGGACATTCTCTGTCCGGGGTGGCGCGCGGCGACCGCGGGCGGTCGACGGTGTGAGATGGTGTAGAAGAGAGGGCTCCCGATGGCCGCGCAGCCTCACATCGTGCTGGTCGACGACGACCCCGACACGCTCGAGCTCACGGAGCTGCTGCTGGCGCACGCGCGCTGGCGGGTCACCGCGGCGACGAGCGCGCGCGAGGCGCTCGCGGTGATCGATCAAATGGCGGTCGACTGTGTGGTCACCGACGTGAACATGCCGGGCTCCGACGGCTTCTCGCTGCTCGATGCGCTGCGGCAGGGGCGGCCCGAGATCCCGGTGATCCTGCTCACGAGCTACGTCACGCTTGACGACGCGGTGCGCGCGGTCGACCGCGGCGCGATGAGCTACCTCCCGAAGCCCGCCACCGCGCGGGCCCTCATCGAGGCGGTGCAGGGCGCGCTCGAGCACGCCGCGGCGGTGCGAGCTCAAACGCCCGACGGGTCTCCGCGGCACGCGCCCGACGCCGTGGTGGGGCGCAGCCCTGCGATCGTGGCGCTCTACGGCACCGTGGCGCGCGCGGCCATGTCTGCGGCGCCGGTGCTCATCCGCGGCGAGACGGGCGTGGGCAAGGAGTGGGTGGCCCGCGCCATTCACCGTTACGGCCCGCGGTCGG
>CANMAT010000533.1 GCA_947494865.1 Deltaproteobacteria bacterium | reverse complement strand
GCCGACGGCTCACCGCTGGAGTTCGCGACGGAGACGCTCTCGCTCCACGTGGTACGCACACGCCTCACGCGGCGCCAGCTCTCGATCTCGCTCACGCCCGACGAGGGCACGGTGCGCACGATTCAGGGCGTTACTACTGGCAATAGATGGGACAATGGTTACATCGGTGACGACACCGTTACCGACGCGCTCGAGGCGCGATGGCGCACGCGCGCGGGAGAGGTCGACGTGCCCTCGCGCGAGACGGTGCTCTTCCGCGGGCCGTACTCGTTCCTGTGGGTGCCCGCGAAGCAGCGGGTGTTTCCTGTCGACCCGAGCGTCGACCCCGAGACCGCGTGGATGCTCCAGGTGTCGCCCGCCGTGGAGTTTCTCCCCGAGCACGCCGAGGCGCTGTGGAAGGGCCTCCGCAAGCGCCTCCGGGGCCGCGCGGTGGGGCTCCCCTCGGCCTCGACGCTGGGCATCGCCGACCGCGTCCCCACCTTTGTGCTCCACGTCGACGGCACGCCGTTGAGCCTCACCGCGCGCCTCGACGCGGTGTATCTGCACGGCGCTGTGGCGCTCTCTCCGTCGCGCCTCGCCGAGGCCGACGGGGATGATCGCCGCGATGGTGACCTCGAGGCCGCGGCGCTCGCCGCGGTGAGCGCCAGCGGGCTCCGGTGGGAGGGCGCCCGCGAGCTCTTCGTCGCGCTCGACGACAGCGCCGCGCGCTTCTGGCTGCACGGCGTGAGCGAGCTGCGCGCGCGCCCGGAGCCCGCGGTGTCGGTGATGATCCCCGCGTCGCTCGGCAACGTGACGGTGCGCCCTCCGATCGCCGCGCGACTGCGGCTGTCGCTCACGGGCTCGATGCTCGACCTCGCGCTCGCGATCGACTCCGGAGGGCGGCGCGTCGACCTCGACGCCATTCGCGCCGCGCTCGCGAAGAAGCGACGCTGGGTGCTCCTCGACGACCGCTCGCTCGCCGAGATCGGCGACGCGGTGGCCGACCTCCTCGACGACGCCGGCGATGCGTTCACCGACGCGCCCGAGGGGGCGCGCGCGAGCGTTCCGATGCACCAGCTCGGTCGCATCGAGCGCTGGCTCGACGCCGTGGAGAGCGTGCGCGACGCGAGCGCGACGGCCCTGCACGAGCGGCTGCGCGCGGTGACGGTGGCCCCCTCCCCCGAGCTCCCGCAACGCTTCGCGGGCACGCTGCGGCCGTATCAGCGCCAGGGTCTCGCGTGGCTTCAGTTTCTCGACGCGATGGGCGCGGGCGGCGTGCTCGCCGACGACATGGGCCTCGGCAAGACGGTGATGACCCTCGCGCTCCTCGCGTGGAAGCGCGAGGCGTGCGGGCCGGCGCCGTCGCTCGTGGTGTGCCCCACCTCGGTCGCGGGCAACTGGGTCGCCGAGGCGCTGCGCTTCGCGCCGTCGCTCGCGGTGCTGTCGCTCCACGGCATCGGCGCCGCCGAGCGGGCCACGGTCGACATCGCGCGCGCCGACCTCGTGGTGACCACCTACGCGCTCTTGCGACGAGACGCCGAGGCGCTGCGCGCGGTCGAGTTTCGCTACGTGGTGCTCGACGAGGCGCAGAACATCAAGAACATCGACGCCACCACGACGCGCGCCGCGCGCTCGCTGCGCGCGAGGGTGCGCCTCGCGCTCACGGGCACGCCCATCGAGAACCGCCTCGCGGAGCTGTGGTCGATCATGGACTTCGCCAACCCCGCGATGCTCGGCCCCCGCGCGCGCTTCGAAGCCCGCTACGAGAAGCCGCTTACCGCGGCCGCGCTCGCGGGCGCGAGCTCGCCCAAGGTGATCGAGGCGGGCCTCGTGGCGGCGCGGCTGCGGGCCCTGGTGCGGCCCTTTGTGCTGCGTCGCACGCGCGCCGAGGTGCTCGACGATCTGCCCCCGCGGCAGGAGATCGACCTCGTGTGCCCGCTCCCCGCGGCGCACCGTCACCTCTACGACGCGCTCGCGGTGGTGCTCCGCGACGAGGTGCGCGAGTTTGTGAAGCGCGACCCCGCGGCGCGACCGGGCATCGCGATGTTCACGGCGCTCTTGCGGCTGCGGCAGATGGCGTGCGACCCGCGCCTCATCGACGCGACCACGACCGTCGTAGGCGCGAAGGTGCGCGTGTTTCTCAGCACCGTGAAGCAGCTCGTGGCCGAGGGGCGGCGCGCGCTGGTGTTCTCGCAGTTTACGTCGCTCCTCGCGCTGTGGGGCGCCGACCTCGCGCGCGAGGGCATCGCGTACGAGTACCTCGACGGGAGCACCGTGGAGCGCGACGCCGTGATCGCGCGCTTTCAAGCGGGCGCGGCGCCGCTGTTTCTCATCTCGCTGAAGGCGGGCGGCGCGGGGTTGAACCTCACCGCGGCCGACACGGTGATCCACTGCGACCCGTGGTGGAACCCCGCCGTCGAGGAGCAGGCCACCGCGCGCGCGCACCGCATCGGGCAGACGCGCGCCGTCACCGTGTACCGCCTCGTGGCGCGCGGCACCGTCGAAGACCGCGTCGATGCGCTCAAGGACCGCAAGCGCACGCTCGCCGACGCCGTGATCGGGCACGACCCGCGCGAGGCCACGGCGCTCGCGGGGCTCACCGCCGACGACATCGCGATGCTGCTCGCCGACGCGACGGGCACCGACGACGACGAGGTGTGAGCCCGATGACCCGAAGTGATCGACTGGGAGCGCTCGCGCAGTGGATCGGCCTCGGGGCGCTCGTGGGCGTCGTGTGCGGCGCGGCCTCGGCGCTCTTCCTGTGGCTCCTGGGGCGGGCCACGGAGTACCGCGTCGCGCACGCGTCGATCGTGTACGCGCTGCCCCTCGCGGGCCTCGCGCTGGGAGCGTTCTACGAGCGCTTCGGGCAACCGATCCGAGGGGGCAACAACCTCGTGATCGACACGCTGCACGACGACGGCCCGGAGATTCCGCTGCGCATGGCGCCGATGGTGCTGGCGGGCACGGTGCTCACGCACCTCTTCGGCGGCAGCGCGGGCCGCGAGGGCACCGCCGTGCAGATGGGCGCGAGCCTCACCGACTGGCTCTCGCACCGCCTCGGCGTCTCCCGCGCGGTGCGCCGTCAGCTCCTCGCTGCGGGCGTCGCGGGAGGCTTCGGCGCGGTGTTCGGCACGCCCGTGGCAGGCGCGATCTTCGGCCTCGAGTTCGTGGTGCTCGGGCGCATCGAGTACGAGGCGCTCCCCGTGGCGCTCGTGGCCTCGCTGGTGGGCGACCTCACCGCGCGCGCGCTCGGCGTGGGGCACACGCATTACCCCGCCGCGCCGCACGTTGCGCTCACGCCGCTCTTGCTGGCGAAGTGGGCGCTGTTCGCCGTCGCGATGGCCCTCGCAACGACCGCGTTCATCGAGCTCACGCACGGCATCAAGCGCCACGCCGAGCGCCGCGTCGCCCGCCTGCCGCTGCGCATGTTCGCCGGTGGTCTCGCGATCGTGGCGCTGTGGAAGCTCGTCGGAACGGGCGACTACCTCGGCCTCGGGGTGCCGCTCATCGAGCGCGCCTTCATCGACCCGTCACTGCCCGCGCACGCCTTCGCGCTGAAGCTCCTCTTCACGGCGGTGACGCTCGGCGCGGGCTTCGTCGGCGGCGAGGTGACGCCCCTCTTCGTCGTGGGCGCTACGCTCGGGAGCGCGCTCTCGGGGCCGCTGGGCATTCCGCGCGAGCTCGCCGCGGGCGTCGGCCTCGCGGCGGTGTTCGCGGCGGCTTCGAACACGCCCCTCGCGCTGTCGGTGATGGCCGTGGAGCTGCTCGGCGCGGCGGCGCTGCCACACGTGCTCGTGGTGAGCGTGCTCGCGTACCTGCTCACGGGCAACCGGAGCATCTACCCCGCGCAGCGGATCGTGCGCGCGAAGGGCGGCGCGCGCCTCGCGAACCCTACGGCGCTGCGCGATTTGAACGAGTGACAGATTATGACAGCGGGCTCTGCCCCGCCTCGGCGGCGAGGAGGTACAGCACGCCCATGCGCACGGCCACGCCGGCCTCCACCTGATCGAGGATCACGCTCCGCGAGCTGTCGGCCACGTCGCTGTCGATCTCGACGCCGCGGTTCATGGGCCCGGGGTGCATCACGATGGCGTCGGGTTTGGCGCGCTCGAGGATGCGCGCGTTGAG
>CANMAT010000532.1 GCA_947494865.1 Deltaproteobacteria bacterium | reverse complement strand
TTACACCCGCACCGATGATCGACGGCGACGACCAGACCTTCGAAGTCGCGCTGGCCTACGACGCGGCCTTCGTCACCCGCTACGCGCGGCGCTTCGGCGAGCGGCTGCTCGCGGCGCTGCGCGTGGCCCCGCGGCCCAGCGTGCTCGACCTCGCGTGCCGCACGGGCTACCCCACCTCGCAGATTCTCGAGCGGCTGCCCGACGGGCGCGTGATCGCGCTCGACCGCGACGCCAAGTTCATCGAGGTCGCGCGCGCGCGCATGGGCGCCGACGTAGGCCGCAAGATCTTTCTCAAGCAGGCCGTGGCCACCGAGCTGCGCTTCGGCGCCGAGGTGTTCTCCCACGTGGTGTGCAACCTCCTCGACCGGGTGTCCGTCGACCGGGCGGCGGTGCTCTCCGAGGCGCAGCGGGTGCTGGTGGCCGACGGGCAGATGGTGTTCACCCTCGCGCTCCAGGGCAGCTTCGCCGAGGTGGTCGACCTCCTCCGTGAGATCGCCACGCGGCACGACCTCGCGCGCCTCGCCGAGCGCGTGGAGCAGTACGCGGCGACGCTCCCCTCGGCCGATCAGGTGCGCGACGAGCTCATCGCGCGGGGCTTCACGGGCGTCGAGGTGAGCGCGTGGGAGTTCACCCTCGACTACGGGTCTTCGAGCGAGCTCTTCGCCGACCCGGTGATCCAGCACGCGGCCCTCTCCGACTGGCGCTGGTGCGCCGAGGCGGCGCCCGAGCCCGACGCCGCGCTCGCGGCGCTGCGCCAGTGCTTCGACACGTACTTCGCGGGGGGGCGCTTCGGGGTCACGGTGGTGGGCGGCGTCGCGTCGGCCTTCAAGGCCGGCTGAGCGCGCGGCGCGGTCACTTCGGCGTGGGGCGCGTCGTGTGCTCTTTGCCGTCGTAGCGGAGCGTGGTGGGGCGGCCGTCGAGCGTGGTGGCGAGGGCCGCGGGGCGCTTCCACACGCGAAACAGACAGCGGAGCGTCTCGCGGGCCTTCTCGAGGTCGAGGTCGACGCCCTGGTGGTCGTGGCGCAGAAAGAGCTCGCCGCGGTTCTCGTAGTTGCCGTCTTCGATGTAGATAAACGGCTGGCCGAAATTGGTGAGCTTGAAGAGCAGCTTGTCTTTAATGGCCCGAAACTCGCGCGTGTCGATCTCGAAGCGGTCGTTGCGGTTCGACCACGCGTAGGTGAACATCTTGTGCTCGATGCAGAACTCGGGCGTGAGAAACTCATCGATGAAGGTTACGTCGTTGTGCAGGGCGCGCACTTCGAACACCTTCTTGCGGCCGAGGCCGAGGCGCCGGTCCCAGTGGCGGCGCTCCTCCATCGAGTCGCAGTCTTCCCACTCTTTACCGAACTGGCCCTTATCCCACCGCTCTTCGATGGAGCGATAGAGCTCGACGCCCAGCTTGTACGGGTTGATGGATTTGCCCCCGCCCGACGAGAGCACCGAGGCGTTGCGGTCGGCGTAGTCGATGAGCTCGTTACCGTCGAGGGCGAACTCGGTCATGATGCGCGAGTGCCAGTACGAGGCCCAGCCCTCGTTCATGATCTTGGTCTGCGCCTGCGGCCAGAAGTAATAGGCCTCCTCGCGGATCACCTCGAGCACGTCGCGCTCCCACCGCTCGAGGGGCGCGTGCGCGATGAGGAACTTCAGCACGTCGCGCTGCGGCGCCTCGGGGAAGCGCTTGGCCTTCGCGGCCTCGTCTTCGAGCTTCTTGCGCTGCGCGTCGACGTACTCCTGCGGGTTGATAAAAGAGTCCATGTAGCTCTTGGCCTTGAGCTTCGGCACCTCGATGGCGTCGGGCTCCTCGGGCTCTTCGACCTTGGGGCGCCCTTCGAGCATGCGCCCCGGCGGGTCGATGAGGTTGTCGAGCGCAAGGCACACATCAATGAACTCTTCGACGGGAGACACGCCGTGCCGCTCCATGTGCCGACGCACCCGCGCCGCGTGGTTGGCGAAGGTGTCGATCCATTTGCGGGTGGGGACGCGGTCTTTGCGGGACACCACCATGTCTTCGGCGCTCTCGGGGGCGCGCCGATCCTGGTCGGTGATCTTGAAGGTGAAGTTGTTCTTGAAGAAGTCGTTGTGGCCGCACACATGGGCCATCACGAGCTTCTGATCGACCAACGAGTTGCCCTCGAGCAGGTAGGCCACGCTCGGGTTGTTGTTGATCACCATCTCGTAGATGCGGCTCAGGCCGTACTCGCCGGTCTTCTTGAGGCGCTCGTACTCCATGCCCCAGCGCCAGTGGGGGTAGCGCGTGGGGAAGCCCCCGTAGGCGGCCACCTCGTTCATCTCGTCGAAGCTCAGGATTTCGAACACCTGCGGAAAGAAATCGAGGCCGTACTTGCGCGCCCGGTTCTCGATCTTCTCTTGCCACTCGCGCAGGTACGCGGGCAGCTCGTGGCGCATGCCGTAGTCGCTCATCGTACCCTCATCGCCCCTTGCCCAGAAAGGCCTTGATGCTGTCTACGATGGCGTCTTTGTCGCGGATCTCCGAGGTGACAACGCGGTCGTCTTTGCCCAGGTGCTCGCGCAAATCTTTGACGAACTGCCCCGAGCCGTAGGGGCTCTCGACCTGGCCGTAGCAGAACATGTTGGAAGAGGGCAGCACCCTGTCGCGCAGGATGTTGATGCACTGCAAGGTGTCGTCGACGGACCAGTTGTCGCCGTCGCTGAAGTGAAACGGATACACGTTCCACTCGTCGGCGGGGTACCGCTTCTGAATGATGTCGGCGCACAGCTTGTAGGCCGAAGAGATCATGGTGCCGCCCGACTCGCGGGTGTGAAAGAACGTGTCTCTGTCGACCTCGCGCGCGGCGGCGTCGTGAATAATGTAGACCGACTCGATGCCCTTGTATTGTGACCGGAGCCACGTATCGAGCCAGAAGCTCTCGATGCGCACGATCTCCTTCTGCTCGTCGCCCATGGAGCCCGACACGTCCATCATGTAGACGATGACGGCGTTGGCGACGGGCTGCACCGCCGTGTTCCAGCTCTTGAAGCGCTTGTCTTCGCGCACGGGCACGATGATGGGCTTCGAGGCGCTGTAGGTGCCCGACGCGATCTGCCGCTTGAGCGCCTCGCGGAAGGTGCGCTTGAAGTGCCGCAGCGACTCGGGGCCCGTGCGCCGAATGCCCGTGTACTTGTCTTTGTCGGAGGCGATCTTCGACTGCCCCTTGGGCTCGATGTGCGGGAGCTGCAGCTCCTCGCCGAGGATCTGCGCGAGGTCGTCGAGGGTGACCTCGACCTCGAGCGCGTGCTGGCCCTCTTGCTGGCCCGCCTTGCCCTTGCCGTTGGCGTCACCCTCTTGACCGCCGTCGACGGGGTCGCCCTGATCGCCCTTGCCCTGACCGACGCCGCCCGACTGCTTGTCGCCGAAGCGAAACTGGGGGATGTCGATCTGCGGCACGGGGATCGACACGGTGTCTTTGCCCTGCCTGCCGAGCAGCTCGCCGTGCGAGATGTATTTGCGCAGGTTCTGCCGTACGCGCCCCTTGACGATGTCGCGGAAGCGCGCGTGATCCTGATCGATGTTGAGGGCCATCGTGCAGCGTAACCTCGGCGGCCACCGTACCATAGGTGCCCGCCCCGTCGGGGCCGCCTTTGTGCCCCGCCAACACCCCCGCGCGTTTGGTGTTTTCGCGTGCGCGCAGCGCTTCGCTACGCTACCCGGTGATGACGTTGCGTGCCGCGATGCTCTCGCTCTTGTTCGCGCTCGCGCCCGCTTCGGTGGCGGCGCAGCCCCTCGGTCGCCTCGTGGAGACGGGCGAGGCGCCGTGGCCCGACGGGGCCATCGGGCAGGTGGTTCCCGTTGATGGTGTGCGACCGGCGACGGTGGGCGCGCTGCGCTCGCGGCGGGCGCTCGTGTCGGTGCACCTCGGCGCGGGGGTCGACGTCGGGCTCGCGCGCGAGGTGTTGGGGTGGAGCGAAGAGGCGCTCGATGCGCTCGAGTTTCGCCACGGGTTTCCGGCGCCGTTGCCCGACGGCAATCATGGCGGCGACCCTACGCTCGACGTGTATCTCACGGCCGACGGCGCGCCCGCGGAGACCGTCGTCGACGCCCTCGACGCCACGTGGATCTGGGATCGCGCGAGCGCCTTCGTTCGCGTGCGCGCG
>CANMAT010000531.1 GCA_947494865.1 Deltaproteobacteria bacterium | reverse complement strand
GTCGAGGTGCTCGCCCACCCGGTCGAGGGAGGGCGCTCCCTCGGAAGCGCCGATCACCGCGGCGGGGGCGTTGGGGTGCTGGTGCGCGAGCGCGCGAAACTCGCCGCCGCGGCCCTGCGCGCGCAGCGCGGTCATCGCGGCGCTCCGCAGGGCATCGCCCACGCCCGGCGCGCCGTGGTCGGCCACGCGGAGCAGCACGTTGGGCACGTCTTCGCGGCTCTCGCGCTGCACGGCGTCGAGGAGCGCGAGCACGCGCGGGGCCGCGTGCTGGGGGTGATCCTCCTGGGCGAGCTCGCGCGCGGCGACGGCCTGGTCGCGCGTCGACGCCGAGGCGCCGAGTGCGCCCGCGACCTCGAGCTCGACCGCCACGGCGAGCGTGTCGCTCGAAGGCAGCGACGACAGCACCGCCTGCCACGCCGACAGCGCCGCCTCGGAGTCGGCACCCTGGTGCGCGCCCGTGATGAGCGCGCGGAACAGCGCCACCGCGGGCGCCGTCGCGTCGACGGCGGCGAGGCGCTCGACGAGCGCGACGGCGGCGGCCACGTCGTGGTCGACGAAGGCGCGCGCGAGGGCGAGCTCGAGGCCCAGCGCGACCTCTTCGTGCCCCGCCGCGCCCGCGTCGAGCGAGGCCTCGACGAGCCGGGCGCGTAGCGACGGGTAGCCGCGCCAGCGCGTCGACGCGATGACCGCCGCGCGCACCGCACTTGACAGCGGCGCCCGCGCGAGCGCGGACTCGAGCGCGGCGCGGGCGGCCGCGTCGGCCCCCGAGGCGCCCAGCGCCGAGGCCGCGAGGAGCATCCATCGGGCCGCGGCGTCGGCGTCGGCCACCGCGTCTGCGCGGCGCGTGGCCACGTCGAGCGCGAGGGGCGCGTCGCGGGAGGCGAGCGCGAGGCGCAGCGCGAGGGCCGCGAGGTAGTCGTCAGCGGGGCAGTCGCGGTGCGCGGCGACGGCGATCTCGCGCGCCCGCTGCTCTTCGCCCGCGGCCCAAGACCATCGGGCCGCGGCCGAGCGCCAGGCGCGCGCCTCGGCGGCCTCGTCGGGCGCCGTGTGGTGGTCGGCGATCGCCGCGGCCCACCGGGCCGCGAAGCTCATCGCCCCGGCCGCGGCCCACAGGAGCGCGGCGGACTCCATCGCCCACAGTGACTCGCCCGTCGCCTCGACGAGCTGCTCGGCCGTGACCGCGGCGGCGCGATGGTCGCGCAGGTCGTGGCGCTCGGCGTAGAAGCGCTCGAGCAGGAGGGCCGTGCGCTCGTCGTCGTCGACGGCGTGCGGGAGGAGCGCATCGATGGCCGCGGCCCGCGCCCGCACGGCCTCGACGAAGCCCGACGCGTCGTCGCGCGCGGCGCTCGCCCCGCCGAGCTGCCCAAGGAGCGCAACGAGCGCGCGCCGAGACACGATGTCGGCGGGGTCGTCTTCGCAGGCCATGCGAAAGCGCTGCGCGGCGCCCTCGACGTCGTGGCGGAGCGCGAGCGCGTACGCCGCCGCGGCGCGACGCAGCCCCGCCCGCTGCGCGCCGGGCTCGGCAGCCTCGGCGAGGCGGTCGAACTCCTGAACGATCTGCAGCCCCTCGCCCGAGGCCACGAGCTGCTCGACGAGCGCGCCGCGCACCGCGGCGCTGTTGGTGTCGAGCGCGAGCGCCGCATGGAGCGCCGCCGTGGCGCCCGAGATGTCGCCATGGAGCGCGGCGTTCTCGGCCACCCGAAACTGCAGCGAGGCGCGCAGGGGGGCGTCGCCGTAATCGCGCGAGAGGAGCCACTGCGCGTGCTGGCTCGCCGCGCTGATGTCGCCCGACTGGTCGGCGAGGAGCATCGCGAGGAAGCGGTATCGGGCGTCGTCGGGCTCGGCGTCGATGGCCCGCTGCATCGACGCGCGAGCCCCCTCGGGGTCGCGCATCGCGGTGAGTCGCACCCACGCGGCCCGCACGCGCAAGTCGGCCGCGCAGGCGCGGGCGTCGTCTTGTGAGCGCAATCGCGTGATCGAGGACGCCCCCGAGGCGCCCGCCTCGCGATCGCCCCGAGCGATCTGGTCAGCGAGGTGGGCGCGGCCCTCGAGCGCGTCGACGAGGTCGCCGTGGCGGTCGTGGAGTTCGCCGAGGCGCTCGAGCGCCACGAGCGCGCGCCAGCGGCCCTGTGAGAGTCCCGCGGCCTCGCGGATGCACCGCGACGCCTCGTCGAGGTCGGCTCGCGCGGCGCCGCGCGCGTGCTCGGCGGCGAGGTCGAGCAGGAGCAGCGAGCGCCACTCGTCGTCGCGGGTGAGCGCGGCGAGGCGCGCGAGCGCGCGCACACGCTCGGCGCCCTCATCGCCCCGCAGCGAGGCGCGGTAGAGGTCGAGCCAGGCGACGCGATACTCGGGGTCGGCGCCGACGGCGGACTCGTACAGGTCGCGCGCGCCCGCGGGGTCGGCGAGGCGATCTTCGAGCAGCTCGGCCCGGACGGTGAGCGACTCGGCGCGCTCGCGGGGCGACTGCGCGGCCTTCACCAGCGCGTCGTAGAGCTTCGAGATGTTGGCCGCGCTGCGGCGCCGCGCGTAGAGGCGAATGAGCGCGTCGAGCGGCGGGCGAAACGCGGGCCGCGCGTTGAAGGCAGCGAGGTACGCGCGCGCCGCCACGGGCTCGTCGCCGCGCACGCGCTCCTCGTGCTCGGCCTGCTCGTGCTGCAGGAGCGCCTTCACGTCGCGCGCCTCGACGGCGGCCGCTTCGAACGCGAGCAGGCGCTGCGAGGTTTGCAGATTGGCGACGAGGTCGTCGGGGAGGGCGAACGCCGCCTTCGGGGCTGCGGCCTGCGCCTCGGAGGCGCCGGGCTGCTGTGCGGTCGGAGTGCGGTTCATGCGAGTCGGCTCATCGCGGGTTGAAAGCGAAGTCTAGACGAAGCCGCCGCTCGCTTACCACCGCAGAGTGCACCCGCGCGACGCGCGGCCCCGCTCAGCCCTTGATGCGAATCGCCACGAAGAGCTTGCCCACGTTCTTGATCACGTTGGGCACGCGCTTGATGAGATTGATCGAGGGCGGGCGCTTCTCGAGGATGCGCACGGGGATTTCTCGGATGCGCACGCCCGAGCGCTCGGCGCGAATGACCATCTCGCTCGCGAAGACGTCTTTGTCGACGAGGCACGCGCGCACCACGTCGAGCATCGCGACGCGGCGAAACGACTTGAGCCCGTGCGTGTCGCTGCCCTTGAAGCCCAGCGTCGCGCGCAAGAGGCCGTTGAAGAGCATGGTGGCCGCGTGGCGGTAGGCGCCGCGCTCGTCGGAGGCGCCCGCGAGCGTCTTCGAGCCGATGACCAGGTCGGCCTCGTTGTGCTCGAGGATCTCGAGCGAGCGGCGGTAGAAATCCATGAGGCAGAGGTCGATCTCGTCGCACATCACGAACTCGCCGCGCGCGCGCAGAATGCCCTCTTTCAGAGCCTTGCCGTAGTTGGGCTCGCCGATCGAGAACGAGTTCACCTCGGGGTATTTCTCGGCGAGACTCGCGGCCAGCGCCACGGTGCCGTCGCGCGAGCCGTTCTCCGCGAGAATGATCTCGAAGGGCCAGCCGAACTCGACGAGCTGCTCGCGCAGGTCGCACACCGCGGCCTGCAAGATCGCCTCTTCGTTGTAGATCGGGATCACCACCGACAGACGTGGGTGGGGCCGCCCTGCGCCTCCGTTGGCGCCTCCCTGCTCGCTCATTCGAGATCCTCCTCGAAGCCGCGCACGCCACCGCGCCGCGGCCCCACGACCATGTGTAAGCTACCGTCGCCGGGGGGAGTAATGGCACATTGGCCAGGCCGTCAAGCGCGTTGCAACGCCAGCGGTCTCAGGCCGGGGGCGAGCGGTCTCTGCGGCCCGCGGTGGCGACGCTCAGCGGGCCCCGGGGGCCGGGCGCGCGTTGGCGGCGGGCGGATCCATGCGCACATCGAGGGCCGCGCTGCGGCGCAGCTCGCGAATGTAGAGGTCTTGCTGCCGCTGCATCTCGCGATTGAGGAGCACGGCGTAGAGCCGGTCGCGCACCTCATCGAAGGGCGGCGCGGTGACGGAGCGGCGCGACACGACGCGCAGCACGTGAAACCCGTTGGGGCCGCGCACCGGGTCGGACACCTCGCCGTCGGAGAGCTGCGCGAGCGGCGCGTCGAGCTCGGCGGG
>CANMAT010000530.1 GCA_947494865.1 Deltaproteobacteria bacterium | reverse complement strand
TGCTCTTCCGATCTTCGGTCGCAACATAACACCGACGGGAGCCTCTCGTCGGTGACGGTCTACCGCACCCGCGGCGCTCCCGAATTGCACACCGCGACGGTCGCTGCGTTGGCGATCACAACCCCTGGCCTGACGCCTCACGTGAGCTCCTTCGGTCGCTCGCTCGGCGGGGGCCAATCACCGCGAGCGGGCCATGAAGACAGCGCTGTTTCTCACTTCACTGATGGGTGTGTCGGCCCTCACGCGCGCCGCCGCGGCGCAGCCCATGGCCGACGCCGGCGAGCCCTTCGGGGCGCTCCCTCTTGTCGACGAGGTCGACCCCACCGCGAGCGGCGACACCCACGAGCGCGTCGAGCGACCCGCGGGCGCCTCGCGCGTCGAGACGATCCTCGGGAGCCCGGCGCGGGTGCTGCCCCCGTCGGTCGACGGCGCGCGGGCCGTGGCGTACCGCGTGGGCGCGGGTCGCGGGCTCGTGCCGGGCCGCGCGTACCTCCTCGTGGTGGACTACCCCGACGACGGCGCGCGCACCCTCACCATCGTGAACCGCGGCGCGGACCAGACGCGCACCCTCGCCACGGGCGCCGCGATGGGCGAGTACCGCGAGCAGTACGCGTACCCCAACCCCGAATCGCTGCGGTACCCGACCTCGAACCGCTGGCGCCAGCACCGCGTGCTCTTCTACCTGCACGACCGCTTTCAGGGCCTCGCGGCCTCGCGCGGCGAAGACGCCCTGCGCAGGCCCGACGCGCCCGAGGCGGGCTTCTGGGTGGCGCTCGGGCAGTTCGGCGCGCGCGGCAACCCCCGCGAGCTGGGGGCGGCCTTCGGGCGCATCAGGCTCTTCGCTGTGCCCGCGCCGGAGCGCCTCGACCTCGCGGTGCGCTACCCCCCGGCGCCCCTCCCGCGGCGCCACACGTTCTGGCGCGAAGAGATGGGCGACGGCACCGCGATGTGCCTCTCGGGCAACTCTCCCGCGGCGTGCCCGCGCGCCACGGCGGACCCCGTGACGTGGCTCGAGTACAAGATGCGTCTCGCGCGCTTTCTGGGCGTAAACACCTTCGCCAAAGACCTTCTGGAGTTCGGCTACAACCAGGGGTGGGACAGCGCCCCGCACGGCGGCGACCGCTGGTACAACCCCTCGCGGCTGTCGTCGCTGTGGGGCGACGCGGTCGACCGCGCCACGCGGCACGGCCTCGACGTGCTGCCCTACTACGAGTACGCGGGCTCCCTCGGGGGCTCGACGCCGAGCGCCACGGAGTGTCCGTCGACCGACGCGGCGGGCCACGCCTTCTGCGCCACGGCCGTCGACGCGCGGCACCGCTGCGAGACCGAGTACCTCCCTGCGGGTGTCACGCGGCGGCGCTGCGCGCTCCCCACGTACGGGTATCAGCACCACTGTCACCCGCTGTCGGAGCGCGATCAGTACACGGGCTTCTGGTGGCTCGAGGGCTACTGCGCCGACGTGACCGACCCGGCCGCGCTCGTCGACGTGCGCAACCTCCTCGACGCCACGGTGCTGCGCTTCCGCGCCCGCGCGCGCTTCGTGGGCGCCTGGTTTCGCACGCGCTTCAACGCGCTGCCCATGAGCTTCGCGACCGAGACCCTCGCGCGCTTCTCGACGGAAGACTACAGCGGACGCCCCGTGACGCGCGCCGACCTCCGCGGCGACGCGGCCCTCCTCGGGCGCTACTACCGCTGGTGGTTCGCGAAGCGCAGGGCCTTTCTCGTGGCGATGCGCGACTACCTGCGCGCCAACGGCGTCGACGACGCGACCGTTCTCTTCACGCCGTACCACCACGAGGGCCTCCCCACGCGCTTCACGATGGACCGCGTCGCCACCGACGACGTCGCCGGGTGGAACACCTTCACCAGCGCGGCAGGGCCCACGCAGTGGCGCTTTCCCCCTACCCAGTGGGACGACTTCGTGGCCGACGACCGCTTCGGCCGATCGATCACCGAGCTCACGCCCGCGCAGGGCCTCGAGCAGTCGGGCTACGCCTGGGCCGGCGAAGACCTGCACAGCGCGCCGCCCGCCGACCCCGATGGCTACGCCACCACCGAGGGCGTGGCGCTCACGGCCCCCTTCGGGCCGCTGTTCTCCCTCGCGAGCGGCTCGCTCCTGCAGCGCTTCCGCGGCCCCAGCGGGCTCGCGATGATTCGCCATTATCCCCTCAACGAAGACGACGGCTCGGGCGACGAGGGCGCCGACCGCGCGCACGGGTCGTTCAACGCGTGGCCCATGAGCGGTCGCTTCGGGTACTTCGTGAGCGACGTCGACCGCGGCGGCGACCACACGATGCTCGCCGAGGCGCGCGCCGTGGCCAACGGCGACCCCAGCTTTCTGGGGTACCTCGCGTCGAGCTCGTTCAACCGCGGCGCCCCCGAGCAGATGCGCGCGTTCAACGCGGCGTTTCTCGCGCTGCCCGCGCTGCCGAGCCGCCGCCTCGACGGCGCCGCGAGCGACGCGGCCGTCGTCGTGCGCGAGATCGCCACGCCCGCGAGCGGCACCTGGTACGCCGTGGTCAACACCGCGATGACCGCGCGCATGGGCGTGCGCGTCACGGTGCCCGGCGACCGCCCCATCGTGAACCTCGTCACTGGCGCCGCCGTGAGCCGCCCCGTGACGCTCGACCTCGCGTCGGGCGCGCTCGTGGCGCTCCTCGTGGCGCCTGCGGCGACGGCCGACGACGCGGGCCTCGTTCCCTTCGACGCCGGCCGCGCCGACGCGGCGCTGACCGACGTCACCGTCGCCGATGCGACCGACGTCGCTGTCGCCGATGTGACCGACGTCACCGTCGCCGATGCGACCGACCCGCCCGACGCGCCTGCGACGCGCGCCGAGAGCACCGGCTGCGGGTGCCGCGCGTCTGCTTCGACGCCTCCACGCGCCCTCGCCGCGATGTCGCTGCTCGCCCTCGCGGCGCTCCGACGTCGGCGTCGTGCGCGCGCCTGATCGCGTGGCGCGTGCGGACCGTTGCGCAACGCCCCCGGGGTGAACCCTGCGAAGGGTGACGTTCGCGCGCTGCGGAGGGTTGTGCGCACCGCGCGTTGTTCGCTACCCTCGCGGGAGTTTTTCACGCCCGTCTCCGCGGGCGCACCACCAACTACGCTTCTCGCGCGGCCTCTGATGCGACGCCCGCGCGAAGATCAGCCCTGGGGCACCATCGATGAGACCGTATCCTGTGATCGCGAGGGCGGCGTTCTGCATGCTTGCCCAGCTCCCGCTGCTCGCCGCCATGGCGTCCACCGCGGGGGCCGTGCCCCTCCTCACGGGCTTCGGCGGCCCGACGGGTTATGGGCTCCCGCAGAACTGCGTGCACCCCAACGACGACGGCTCGTACGCCGGGCCTCCGCCCGCGACGGGCGCCGCGGCGGCCATCCCGATCACCACGGCCTTCCCCATGGGCCTCAACTTCTTCGGTGCGAACTACCGCACCATGTACGTGAACAACAACGGCAACATCACCTTCCGCGGAGGCCTCGGCACCTTCACGCCGATGCCCTTCCCCGTGGCGATGCAGCCCATGATCGCGCCGTGGTGGGCCGACGTCGACACGCGCGGCGGCGGCCAGCCCGCCCGCAACAACGTGTGCTTTCACGT
This sequence comes from Deltaproteobacteria bacterium, assembly GCA_947494865.1. Lineage (GTDB taxonomy): Bacteria > Myxococcota_A > Polyangia > Polyangiales > CAISKJ01. Next base: position 529 of record CANMAT010000530.1, on the reverse strand, counting down.
CGAGCCCAACCGCGTCGTGGTGACGTGGAACAACGTCGGGTACTACAGCACCCACGACGACCTGCAGAACGACTTTCAGCTCGTGCTCACCACGAGCAACACGTGCTCGACCACGGGCGACTTCGACGTCGAGTTTCGCTACAACCGCTGCCAGTGGACCACCGGCGACGCCTCGATGGGCATGGGCGGCCTCGGCGGCACGCCGGCCCAGGTGGGCTTCGACGCGGGCAACATGCGCAACTTCGTGGCGCTCCCCATGTCGCGCACGATGGCGATTCTCGACGTGTGCCGCACCTCCAACGTGCCGGGCGGCGCGCCGGGCCTGTGGCGCTTCTCCATCCGCGGCGGTGACGTCTCCACGGGTTGTGCGGGCGGCGGCACCTCGTGCACCGTCACCGGTCAGATGGGCGCCTGCTCGCAGGGCGTAAACATCTGCGACGGCATGTCGACGCGCTGCCAGCAGGTGAACATGCCGCGCGCCGAGCGCTGCAACGGCAACGACGACGACTGCAACGGCACCATCGACGAG
>CANMAT010000529.1 GCA_947494865.1 Deltaproteobacteria bacterium | reverse complement strand
GCTCGATGTCGTCGAGCAACTCGGGCGGCGGGGCCGCGGGGCTCGCGGGCTCCGGGGCGCCGTCGCCGCGCGAGATGGCGGGCACGATGCTCACCACGGTGTACCCCACCATCAAGCCCCTGCTCGAGGGCGCCATTCGCAAACTCACCCTCGACGTGCGGTGGAACGAGGGGAGCCGCGAGTACTCGTTTCAGGTTGTTGAGTACGTGACCAACCCGGGCCAGACGCTGCCCGCGGGCGACGTCATCAACGAGCTCGAGCGCATCGCGGCGGGCGCTGCGCGAGGCGTGGCGCCGCCGCCGATTCAGTCGACGCAGTCGCCGGGCGGGGTGCTGCGGCCATGAGGAGAAATCTTCGCGGACAGCGCGGCCTCACGCTCCTCGAGGTGCTCGTGGCGTCGGCCATCTTGACGATGGTGGCCACGATGATCTGGGTGTCGTTCGACCAGACCGCCAAGATGCGCGTGAAGCTCACCGAGCGGCAGGAGCACGACCACTACGCGCGCATCGCGATGGCGCGCATCACGCGCGACATGCGGGCGGCCTTTCTCTCGCTGCACGTGAACCAGGAGCAGCGCCTCGCCGCGGTGACCACGCTCTTCAAGGGCCGCACGGGCAACGGCGGCGCGCAGGTTGATTTCACCACGTTTACGCACCGTCGCCTGCGCCGCGGCGCGCACGAGGGCGACGCCTGCGAGGTCGGCTACCGGCTCATGGAGCACCGCGGCGACGACGACGTGCAGGGCATGGACCTCGTGCGCCGCGAGAGCCCGCGCATCGACAACGACCCCGAGCGCGGCGGCACCCTCGACGTGCTCGTCCCGGGGGTGCGCGGCTTCGAGATAAGGTACTTCGACGACGCGACGGAGCAGTGGGTCGACGCGTGGGACACCACGCAGGCCACCGGTCAGACGGGGCGCCTCCCGCTGCGCGTGCGCGTGACGCTCACCCTCGAGGAGGGCCCCACCCACCAGGAGCGGGTGTACTCCACCGAGACGTCGCTCTACCTCACGCGACCCCTCACCTTCGGTCTGCCGATCTACTGACATGCGCGAGCCCGCAGCCACCTCCAGCACGGCCCCCCGGCGTCGCAAGCGACCGCCGCCGGTGCGCCGCCACGCGGGCCGCTCGACGCCCGTCACGGTGCGCCAGCGCGGCGTGGCGCTGCTCATGGTGCTCGCGGCCATCTCGCTGCTGTACGTGCTCGCCGAGCAGTCGCGCGACGAGGTGGAGGTGTACACCCTGTCGGCCTTCGCGGGGCGCGACCAGCTCATCGCCGAGTACCAGGCCAAGAGCGCGGTGAACCTCGCGCGCGTGGTGCTCCACGCCGAGCCCACCATTCGCCGCACGCTCACGCCCATTCTCGCGCCCATGATGGCCCTCATGGGTCGCGGCCTCACGGCGCCGCCGCAGATCCCGGTGTGGGAGCAGACCGACCTCATCGTGGGGCCCTTCCGCGGCGGCGACGGCGGCTCCGCGCTGGGCGAGCTGGCCAACATCGATTTCGCCAACGGCAAGAACCTCGGCGGCCTCACGGGCCTCGACTCGATCCGCGTCGTCGACGAAGACTCGAAGATCAACATCAACACCCTGGTGCGCTCGTCGGTGGCGGCGATCTTCACGGGGCGCCAGGTGATCGGCCTCACGACGGGCACCGACATGTTGCCCTTCTTCACGGGCCTCGACCGCGACGGGCAGCTCACCGACCAGCTCACCTTCGTGTCGTCGATCGTCGACTACGTCGATTGGGACGAGAGCCAGTTCGACACGAGCCTGCTCAACCCCAACGCCGCGCAGCAGGGCGGCGTCGGCTCCGAAGACCCGCTCTTCTATTCGAACCTCCGCCCGCCGTACCGCCGCCGCAACGCGCCCCTCGACTCCGTCGACGAGCTGCGCATGATCCGCGGCCTCGGCGACGACGACCTCTGGGCGCGCATCGTCGACCCCGACCCCGGCAACCCCACGCGGCGCACCATGACCGTGTGGGGGCAGGGCGGGCTCAACGTGAACACCGCCAACGCGCAGACCCTCCTCGCGCTCATCTGCGCCTTCGCCGTGCAGGCGCCGCAGTGCAGCGACCTCTCGCAGGCCTCGCAGTTCATCACCTCGATCACGATGGTGCAGGCCCTCACGCTCTCGATGGGGATCCCCTTGTTCAACTCGGCGCAGAACTTCGTGGCGACGCTCCAGGGGCGCCCGCCCCTCGGGCCGATGCTCCAGCAGCTCGGGCTGCAGCCCTTCACCATTCCCGACACGGGCGCGCTCGAGCGCAACATCGCCGTCGAGAGCAAGGTGTTCTCGGTGTACGCCGAGGCTACCGTGGGCGGCGCCCACACGCGCCTGCACGCGGTGATCGACATGCGCCCGCAGCCCGCGCTCCCGTCGACCTTTCTGCGGGCCTCGTCGCCCTCGCTGTCGACCCTCACCACGGGCGCCGGCACCGCGATCGTCAACGCCGCGGGCGGCACCATCATCTACTGGCGCGAGGACTGACCCCATGGCGCGCTACCTCGGCATCGAAGTCACCGACACGCAGATCAAGGGCGCCCTGCTCAAGACCGCGTACAAGAAGCTGGTCATCGAGGGCGTGTACACCGTGTACCGAACGCCCGGCTCCGAGGGGCTCGCGCAGGCCGCGCGCGAGCTCGCGGGCATCGTGGCGGCGCAGTCGGTCGTGCCCGGCGCGAAGCCGCAGGAGCTCGACGGCGTGTACGCGGCGCTCCCAGGCACCGACGTGTCGCTGCGCACCATCTCCCTTCCCCGCGCGGTGTACCGCCGCGGCGACAAGGGGCTCATGGCCGAGCTCGAGGGCGCAGTGCCCTTCGACATCGACGACGCCATGGTCGACGCGCAGGTGATCCGACCGGGCGACCCGGTGGAGCTCCTGGCCGCCGCGGTGCTCACGGCGCGCGTCGAGTCGTTCGTGGCGGCGCTCGCCTCGGCGGGCCTCGACCCGCGCGAGGTGGGCGTGGCGCCGGTCTCGCTGGGCGAGCTCGCGGGAGAGATTCCGCAGCTGGCCACCGCCGCGCCGGTGGTGCTCGTGTACGCGTACGAGCGCCGCGCCGAGCTCGTGGTGCTCGAGGGCGGTGTGGTGCGCTTCGCCCGCACGCTCAACGGCCTCACGACCCCGGCCGCGAGAGAGCGCGGGATTCGTCAGTCGATCGCGTCGTACCGGGCCGCGGGCGGCGGCGCCCTCTCGGCGGCGTACCTGTGCGGCGACGAGGCGGGCGTCACCGTCGACATCCTCGCCGACGCGTGCGGGCTCGCGCCCGAGTTCGTGGGCGCGATGCCGCCGGGCTCGCTGCTCACGGCCCCCACGGCGGGCGAGACGGCGCTGTGGGAGGCCCCCGTGGCGGTGGCCCTCGCGACGCGCGGCCTCGGACGCGGCGGGCGCATCGATTTTCGCAAGGGTCACCTCACGGTGGCCGGGAGCGCGCAGGCGTTTCGAGAGCGCGCGCCGTACCTCATGCTCGCCTCGGCGGTCATCGTGTGCTTTTGGGGCCTCGCGACCTGGGCGCACTATCAGAGCCTGGTGACCGAGCGAAACCGCCTGCAAGACACCCTCGGCGCCGTGACGCAGGAGGTGTTCAGCGATCGCACCGTCGACCCCGATCGGGCCATGAGCCTCGCGCGCGGCGGGGGCAACGGCGACGACGTCGACCCGCTCCCGCCCGCCGACGCGTACGACGTGCTCGGGGTGCTCTCGACGCGCATCACCGACAACACGCGGCACGACGTCGAGCTGCTCGACATCCGCGGAGAGCACATTCAGCTCCAGGGCATCGTCGACACGCTCGCGGATCGCGACAAGGTGGTCGAGGCGCTGCAGGCGTACCCGTGCTTCCCCGCGGTGCGCCCCGGGCGCTCTACGACCAACCCCGGCGACAACCGGCAGAAATACACCCTCGACGTGGAGTTTCGGTGCCCCGAGGCGCAGCCGCGCGACACACGCGGTCGCACGAACCGCACAGCCCCGCGCACCGGAACCGACAGCGATACGAACTCCGGAGGCCGACGTGGCGGCAACGCTTAGCGCAGTGCGCGGAGCCCTCGCAGGGCTCTCTCCGCGCGAGAAACGACTGCTCATCATGCTCGCCGTCGTGTTCGGCGCGCTCTTCTTCGCGGGCGTT
>CANMAT010000528.1 GCA_947494865.1 Deltaproteobacteria bacterium | reverse complement strand
TCGACGCGCCCATGAACGCGTGGGCCTACCAGCGCCGGCTCCCCATCGCGGTCATGGTGTACGAGGGCGCGTCGCTCCGCTGGCTCACCGCGGCGTGGCACGGCTTCACGCCCTACCTCACCGACGTGATCGCGGGCACCAACCTCGCGCGCGCGGCCGTCACCCCGCTGGTGTTCTTCAGCCACGCCCGCTACCTGCTCAAAGACGCGCGCGCCGCCCTCGCCGCGGCCTTCTTCATCGCGCTGCTCCCGCTCCACGTGCGCTTCTCGCGCAGCGACGTGCAGTTCATCTTCTCGCTGGTCACCTCGTCGATGACCTTCGTGGTGCTCTATGGTGCCCTCAGCGACACCTCCGAGCGCTGGCGCCGGCTCTGCTTCGCGCTCCTGCCGCTCCTGTGCGGCGCCACCTACTTCGCGCGCCCCGAGAACATCTCCTTCGCCGTCCTCGACGCCGGCGCCCTCTTGCTCTACCTCCGCGCCGACGTGCCGCGGCGCCGCTGGCTCCTCGCCGGCGCCATCATGGCCGCCGCCGCAGCCTTCGCGCTCGTGGCCTTCACGCTCCACAACTACAGCGGCAACCTCCGCGACGGCCTCGACTGGCGCACCCTCCGCCACGCGCGCGACGTGCTCCTCTCGCCGCAGCTCAACACACTCATCAACACGCGCATGACGCCGCCCCTCGTGCCCGCGCTCGCGCTCCTGGGGCTCGCCGCGCTCGTGCGCCGCGGCGACGCGGTGCGGGCGGCGTTCCTCGTCGCCTGGCTCGCGGGCTTCTTCGTCATCCACTCGTTCGTGCAGACCGCCGTGCCCGAGATGGAGGCGCGCTACCACCTGCAGCTCGTCACGCCCTTCGTGTTCATGGCCGCCGCGGCCATCCCGGCCATTCTCGCCGCGCGCCCCGAGCTCGTGCTCGGCGTCGCCGTCTGGATGCTCGGCGCCCCGTGGCTCCACGAGGGCTTCATCCGCGACGCGGCCTTCAGCTAGATGGAGGAGTACGCGTTCTTGCGCGCCGTGCGCGGCCGCGTGCCCGCCGGGTGCAGGGTGCTCGAGTTCACCCCGCCGCCGTCGCTCTTGCAGCCCGAGGTGCCGCCCCCCTCGCGCGTGCAGCGGCTCACCACCTATCTCACCGCCCGCAACCTCTTCAACAACGTCGCGGTGCTTCGCGCCGACGCGCCCGCGACCACGCGCGACGAGTACGCCGCCGAGGTGCTCTCCCCGGAGGCGCGCGCGCTCGTCGAAGGCGCCGCGCCCGTCGGGTGCCTCTACGTCTACACGGGCCTCACCTGCTACGCGCAGCGCCCCCTCGACGCGCCCATCGCGCCCGTGTGCGCCGCCCTCCAGCAGCGCTTCGACCTCGAGACCGTCGCCACGCGGAGCGCCACCGCCCGCTACTACGACGACCCCAACTCGGGGCGCCTGGTCGGGGGCCCCGACGGGCGCACGCGCACGGTGCACGTCCTCAGCGACGGCGACCCGCTCACCTTCACCCTCGCGCGGGTGCGGGGGCTCCGCGGGCGCTGAGCGCAGACCGCGCGGAGAAATTCGCGTAGGCTCCGCGTCCCTCCCGTGAGCCAACCACCGAACCACTTCGACGTGCTGATCGTAGGCGCCGGCCTCTCGGGCATCGGCGCCGCCTACCACCTGCAGACGAGCTGCCCGGGTAAGACCTACGCGATCCTCGAGGGGCGCGAGCGCCTCGGGGGCACGTGGGATCTGTTCCGCTACCCCGGCGTGCGGTCCGACTCCGACATGTACACGCTGGGGTACTCGTTTCGCCCGTGGACGGAGGCGAAATCCATCGCCGACGGCGCGTCCATTCTCGCCTACGTGCGCGAGACCGCCGAGGCCTACGGCATCGACCGCCACATTCGGTACCAGCACCGCGTCGAGCGCGCGCGCTGGTCGAGCGCCGACGCCCGGTGGACGGTCGACGCGCGCGACCTCGCCTCGGGCGAGCTCGTCACCTTCACGTGCGGGTTCATCTTCGCGTGCGCGGGCTACTACGACTACGAGGCGGGCTACACGCCGGCCTTCGAGGGCGTCGAGCGCTTCAAGGGCCCCGTGGTGCACCCGCAGCACTGGCCCGCCGACCTCGACTACGCGGGCAAGCGCGTGGTGGTCATCGGCAGCGGCGCCACCGCGATGACGCTCGTGCCCGCCATGGCGAAGCGCGCCGCGCACGTCACCATGCTCCAGCGGTCGCCCACGTACGTGATCGCCGCGCCGGAGCGCGACCGCCTCGCCGACTGGCTCCGCGAGAAGGTCTCCCCCGAGGCCACCTACGACGTCGTGCGGTGGAAGAACGTGCTCGTGAGCATGGCCTTCTTCTCGTACTGCCGGCGCTACCCCGCGCACGCCAAGAAGGTGCTCGTGGGCCTGGCGCGCAAGGCCCTGCGCGGCGACGCCGAGGCGACGCGGCACTTCACCCCCACGTACAACCCGTGGGATCAGCGCGTGTGCCTCGTGCCCGACGGCGACCTCTTCGATGTGTTGAAATCCGGCGCGGCCTCGGTGGTCACCGACCGCATCAAGAGCTTCACCGAGAAGGGCCTCGCGCTCGAGTCGGGGGCCGAGCTCGAGGCCGACGTGATCGTCACGGCCACGGGGCTCACGCTGAAGTTCCTCGGCGGCGTGGCGCTCGAGGTCGACGGGCGCGCCGTCGACCCCGCGAAGGTGATGACCTACAAGGGCATGATGGGCAGCGGGGTGCCCAACCTCGCGATCTTCATCGGGTACACCAACGCCTCGTGGACGCTCAAATGCGACCTCACGAGCGAGTACGTGTGCCGGCTGATCAACCACATTGACGCGCACGGGTACACCCGGTGCTGCCCCGTCAACGACAACCCCTCCGTGGTCGAGTCGCCGCTGCTCGATTTCTCCTCGGGGTACGTGCTGCGCAGCATCGAGAAGTTTCCGCGCCAGGGCTCGCGCCCGCCGTGGAAGCTGCACCAGAACTACGCGCTCGACCGCCGCGCGCTGCGCCACACGCCCATCGAAGACGGCGTGCTGCGCTTCTCGCGGGCGTAGCGCCCGACGGCGCCACGGTCGCGCCTTCGGACATGCGCAGCAACGCGTTGACTGCGCGCTTCTCAAGGCGAACGAGCTCTGTCACCCTCCGCGTCTCTCCGCGCGCGAGGAGGGTCTCGCGCCGGGGCGGTGGTCGGTGCGCGCAGCGCGAGGTGTGACAGCGATGGTGAGCAAGATTCAGCAGAGTGAGCCCGGCGACTGGAGCAAGACGGTGACGGGCGTGGGCCTCGGCTCCAAGCTCTTCACCTACGAGAGGGGCGGCAACCTCTATCGCACGAGCGCCAAGCACGGCGGGTGGAAGCTCATCGGCGAGGGCTACCAGACGAAGCTCCTCCTGGCCGACGGGTCCGAGTCGGGCGACCTCTTCGCCATCGAGGGCAACGGCAACCTCTACAAGGTCGACCCCACCAGCGGCGCGTGGGAGCAGATCGGCGACGACGGCGCGTGGGCCGACACCGTGGCCGGCGACGCCGTCTCGGGCGTGATCTACACCGTCGAGCGCGACGGCCAGCTCTGGAAGACCGACATCGAAGAAGAAGACTCGGTCTCCATCGGGAGCGACTTCGACACGCGCGCCCTGTGGGCCTGGCAGGGCAAGATCTACCTGCTCGAGAACAGCGGCAACCTCTACAAGATCGACCCCGAGACGGGCGACTTCGCGCAGCACGGCGACGACGGCGTGTACAGCGACACGGTGACCGCCGCGGTGCACCAGGGCGTGCTCTACGCGGTCGAAGACGACGGCGCCCTCGGCGCCACCGACCTCGACGACGGCGGCTACACCGAGCACGACGACGAAGACTTCAGCGAGGTGCGCCACCTCTTCTCGGCCGGCGGAAACCTCTACGCCATCGAGAACGACGGCACCCTCTACAAGATCGACCTCGACTGAGTTTCAACCTCCGCGCGAGCGCCCGTGTGTGCGGGCGCGCGTCGCGTCGGCGCTCGACAAGCGACGATCACCCGCGCGATCGTAGGCCCATGCGACTCGCGTTGATCCTCGTGGGAGTTCTCGCCTGCAGCCGCCCCCTCGCGACGGCGCCGCAGCCCGCGGCGCACGCCGAGCTCGCGCCCGTGGCGGCGCTCGACGCGGGGCCGTGCG
>CANMAT010000527.1 GCA_947494865.1 Deltaproteobacteria bacterium | reverse complement strand
TGCTGCTCGCCACGCAGCCGCCGCACGTCGAGGCCGCGGCGCGCAAGGCGCTCCCGTGGCTCGGGCCGCAGGGCGCGATGGTGTGCTTTCAGAACGGCCTCTGCGAGGAGCGCATCGCGCGCATCGCGGGCCCCGAGCGCGTGGTGGGCGCGGTGGTGGGCTGGGGCGCCACGATGCCCGAGCCCGGGGTGTACGAGCGCACCGCCGCGGGGGGCTTCACGCTCGGCCGCACCGACGGCCGCGACGACCCGCGCCTCGCGAAGCTCGCGCTCATCCTCGAGGCGGTGGGGCCCGTCGCGCTCACGAGCAACCTCGCCGGCGCGCGCTGGAGCAAGCTGGCCATCAACTGCGCCATCTCGACGCTGGGCACGCTCGGGGGCGAGCGCCTCGGGACGCTGATGATGTCTCTCACGGTGCGGCGCCTCGCGCTGCGCCTCATGACCGAGGTGGTGCGCGTGGCGCGCGCCGAGGGCGTGGCGCTCGAGAAGGTCTCGGGCACCCTCGACCTCGACTGGATCGCGCTCACCGAGGCCGAGGAGCGCAGCGCGGGCTCGCCCTCGCTCTTCACCAAGCACGCGATGCTGCTCGCGGTGGGCGCGCGCTACCGCCGCATGCGCTCGTCGATGCTGTCGGCCATCGAGCGGGGCCGCGAGCCCGCCGTCGATTTCCTCAACGGCGAGGTGGTCGATCGGGGCGCGCGCCTCGGCGTCGCGACGCCCGTCAACGCCGAGGCGCAGCGCATGGTGCACGCCATCGCGCGCGGCGAGCTCCCCTCGTCGATGACCACGCTCTACGCCTTCGCCGAGCGCGTGGGCGTGCGGTAGGCGCCGCTCACTCGTCGTCGTCGTCGACCGCGGGCTGGGGCCGCGGCCCGTCGAGCACCGCTTGCACGAAGGGGTCGCTCCCGCGCCGCGCCCTGCGCACCCCGGCGATCGCGCGGTCGAGCTCGCGCCGCAGCGCGGGCAGCCGCAGCCGCAGCGCGCAGGTGCGCAGCGTCTGCAGGTCGCGCTCCCACGCGCCAAGGGCGCCCGCGAAGGGCTCGACGGACCCCCACGCGCGGCGCAGCCAGGGCTCGTAGCGCCGACCGTCGCCGCGGAGGCGGTACGACACCACCGCGAGGCGCTCGGCGTTGTGCGCGTTGGGCTCGCCGAGCGCGCGCGCGGCGCCGTCGCCGTCGCCCTCCTCGACGGCGGCCACGAGCCCCTGCATGGCGTCGTCGCGCAGCCACGCGGGCGCGTCATGGGGCGGCGCGTAGGTGCCCGTGCGCCAGTAGTCGATCCATGCGCTGAGGGTGGGGTTGTGGGCGGGCACGCGCACCGCGTCGAGGTCCCAGCGCCTGGCCCCGTCGATGGCATAGTGGGGAATGTCGTGGCCGCGCAGCATGGCCTCGTACGCGAAGCCCCGGCGGGGCGTGAGCCCGTCGAGCGTGGCGTTCACCGACGCCCACGAGTAGCCGCGGGGCCACGGGGCCCCCTCCGCCCACGCGACGTCGAGGCGGTCGACCGCCCACGCCGCGAGGGGCGCCAGCGCCGCGTTGAACGACCGCGCGAGCTGCGCCCTGCGCGCGCGTGTGAAGCGCGCGTCGAGCACGGTGCGCATGCGCTCCCACGCGCCGTCGACGAGCTGCCACCCCACGATGAGGTCTTCGAACGCGTCGACCGAGGGGCGCTCGGGGTCGGCCCACGCGCCCCACGCGCGCGCCTGCATCGCGGGGAACCACACGCGGTCGTGCACCAGCGCGCACGACTCGTCGCGCACGTTGACCAGCAGCGCCTCGGCGAGGGCCGGGTAGCGCGCGAGCCACGCGCCGTCGAGGGCCGCGACGCGCCGCTGCGGGCACAGCACGGGCGGCAGCTTGCCGCCCGTGTTGATGAGCACCCGCGCGGCGGTGAGGGCGCTGCTCCACGCGCGCTGCGCCGTCGGGGGGAGCCGCACGAGCGCGCGCAGCGCGAGGGCGTCGCGGCGCGCGGGCGCCGTCGCAGCGAGGATGCGGCAGGGCGCCGAGTCGCTCTCGAGGAGGGGCGCCCACACGTCGCCGTCGCCGTCGCCGAGCGCGCGCTGACGGAGCCGCGCGACGACGCAGCCCCACATGGGGAGCTCGCGCGCGGGCGCCGCGGGGGCGCGCGCGAGGTCTTCGAGCGAGGGGCGCTCCATCGCGGCGAGGAGGCGCCCGTCGAAGCCGTCGTGCACGCGCGCGCGGTCGGGCGCGACGAGGCCCCACGCGCGCTCGACGTCGCCCATCGCGAGGGCGGCCTCGGCGGCGCGGCGGGCGGCGCCGGGCTGCGCGCACCGCGACGACGCGGCGCGTTCGAAGTCGCCGAGGCGCCGGTCGAGGAGCGCCTCGTGGGCGCAATCACCGCGCGCCCGGAGCCACGCGCGCAGCTCTCGCGTGGTGGCCTCGTCGGCGGGCGGAAAGGGCCGCGTCGCGCGCGGCGGCGCGTCGAGGAGGCGCTTCACGGCGCCGCGGTGCAGGGGGCTCAGCGAGGCGATGCGCAGCGCGCGAACCTGCGCGGGCGACCAGCGCCGCAGCGTGGTGAGCGAGGCGTCATCGACGCGCTCGAGCTCCACGACGGCCTCGCCTATCGCGGCGAGCTCGCCCCGCGCGACGAGCGTCACCGCGAGCGCGTAGGCGAGCGCGACGGCGAGCGCCACGACGCCCCGCCGACGCCACGGGAGGCGCGCGAGGGAGGCGCCCCCGAGGGCCGCGAGCGAGAGGAGGGCGAAGCCCGCCCAGAAGGCGACGTCGCCGAAGGCGAAGGCGAGCGCGAGGGTGTCGCTCACGCCCCGAGGTGCGCGTCGATGGCGCGGCGCACGGCGTCGACGTCGGGCGCGAGCTCGACGGGCGCGTTGCCGTGGCGCGACGGCGCGCCGTCGAGCGCGCCCGCGTGATAGGCGCGCTTGAACTCGGTGAACTTGAGCCCGTGCGCGGTGCTCACCACCACCACCCGATCGGTGGACGAGATATGTCCATCGCGCGCGAGCTTCTCGAGGGCCGCGAGGGCGACGCCGGTGTGTGGGCAGTTGTACATGCCCGTGCGGTCGGCGCGGGCGACGGCGTCGGCGAGCTCATCTTCGCTGGCCTCTTCGACCACCCCGTTGGTGGCGCGCAGCACGCGGATCGCGCGGTCGATGCTCACGGGGTCGCCGATCTGAATGGCGCTGGCGGCGGTGCGCTCGGCGGTGACGGGCGCGTAGTGTGCGAAGCCCTTCTTGAACGCGCGATACAGCGGGTTGGCGCGCGCGGCCTGGGCCACGCAGAGGCGTGGCAAGCGGTCGATGAGGCCGAGCTCCTTCATGAGCATGAAGCCCTTGCCGAGCGCGTAGATGTTGCCGAGGTTGCCGCCGGGGATGACCACCCAGTCGGGCGCGCTCCACCCGAGCTGCTGCGCGATCTCGACGGCGACGGTCTTCTGCCCCTCGATGCGGAGGCTGTTCATCGAGTTGGCGAGGTAGATCGAGCCGTCGTCGGTGAGGGATTTCACCACGCGCATGCAGCCGTCGAAGTCGGTGTCGAGGGAGAGCACCAGCGCGCCGTTGGCGAGCGGCTGGAGGAGCTGGGCCACGGAGACCTTGTCGCGCGGCAGGAGCACCAGCGCGGGGATGCCCGAGGCCGCGCAGTAGGCCGCGAGGGCCGCGGAGGTGTCGCCCGTCGACGCGCACGCGATGGCGCGCACGGGCCTCCCTCGACGGATCATCTCGCGCACGGCGGAGACGAGAACCGTCATGCCGAGGTCTTTGAACGAGCCCGTGTGGCTGGTGCCGCACTGCTTCACCCACAGGTCGGGCACGCCGACGGAGCGGCCGTAGCGCTCGGCGCGGAGCAGGTGCGAGGCGCCCTCGCCGAAGCTCACCACGCTCTCGGGCGCGATGTCGGGGTACACCCACTCGACCTTCGACCACACGCCCGACGTCGAGCGACCCGCGCGATTGTCGAAGAGGTCGCGCCACGCGGCGCCGTCGCGCGCGCGCAGGGCGTCGAGGTCGTGCTCGACGTCGAGCAGCGCGCCGCATCGCTTGCAGCGGTAGACCACCTCGTCGAGGGGGTATCGCTCGTCACATCCGGCGAAACACGCGAACCGCGCGGAGGGCTTCATGGGGGGCCGTTCACTAACACAAGCCGCGCTCACGGGCAGTTGCCCGACGTCA
>CANMAT010000526.1 GCA_947494865.1 Deltaproteobacteria bacterium | reverse complement strand
TGAAAGACGGCTACCCCGAGAAGTTCTCGCTCGGTCTCGTGACCACGGGCGGCGCGCTCGGCATCACCGTGCCGCCGTGCCTGCCGCTCATCGTGTACGGCATCGTGGCGGGCCTTCAAGAGCCCGCGCCGGGCCAGGAGCGCCTCGAGCTGCAGAAGTTCCTCCTGGTGGGCCTCCTCCCGGGCCTCGTGGCCATCGGGCTCATGGTGCTCTACTGCATCATCATCGGCGCCGTCGCCAAGGTGCCGCGCTCGGGCTTCAACGCCAAAGAGGCCGGCGCGGCCATGTGGGAGGCCAAGTGGGAGCTCATTCTCCCCGTGTTTCTCCTCGTGGGCCTCGCCAAGGGCATCTTCAACCCCTCGCAGGCCGCCGCATTTACGGCCTTCTATGTGTTCTTCGTCGAGGTGTTCATCTACCGCGACCTCACGGTGAGCAAAGACCTCCCGCGCATCGTGCCCGAGTCGATGGTGCTCGTCGGCGCCATCTTCGTGAAGCTCTGCGCGGCCACGGTGCTCGTCGGCTACTTCGTGCAGGCGCAGATCGCCGATCGCCTCTTCGAGTGGCTCACCTGCGGCCCGCCCGCGATGGCCTACATGAACGCGCACTCCGACTCCATCGGCACGTGCCGCGAGGCCGTCGACGCGCTCGCCCGCACGCACACCAGCGCCGGCGGCCTCATCGATTCGAAGATCACGTTCCTGCTCGCGCTCAACGTGTTTCTTCTCATCATCGGCATGCTGATGGACATCTTCTCGGCCATCGTGGTGGTCGTGCCGCTCATCGCGGGCATCGCGCTGCACTTCAACATCAACCCGTATCACCTGGGCGTGGTGTTTCTGCTCAACCTCGAGATCGGGTACCTCATGCCCCCCATGGGGCTGAACCTCTTCATCGCGGGCTTTCGCTTCAACCGCCCCGTGCCCGACCTCTATCGCATGGTGCTGCCCTTCATCGGCCTCTTCGTGGCCGCGCTGATGATCATCACGTACGTGCCGAGCATCACGCTCGTGGCGCTGCCGAAGCCCGCGCACCCCGCGGCGGTCGCCCCGGCGCCCGACACCGCCAACCCGCTCCCCACCGCGGCGAACGACGGCGGCGGCGCCGTGATGCCCCCCGCGGCCGACTGCGACGTGCCCCGCGACGACGAGACCTTCGAAGCGTTTCAGGCCCGCTGCAGCGGCGGCGGAGCGCCCGCGCCCGCGGCCCCCGCGGCCGACTGCGACGTGCCCCGCGACGACGAGACCTTCGCAGCGTTCCAGGCCCGCTGCAGCCCCGACGCGGCCCCCGCCGCGCCCGCTGACGCCTCCGCTGCACCCGCGGAGACCGGGGCCGACGGCGCCGCCCCCGCCGACGCCTCCGCCGACTGAAGCTCCCGCTCACCCCTTCGCTCACTCCCCCCGTCGCTCCCCCGTCGCTCACCGCTCCGCGCTCGCGCGGCGGTGGGCACATCGCAGTTCGTTCCCGCTGGCGGCGGGGCGGTGTAGTCTCATGGGTCGGAGCTTTTCGCGCGTGCCTATTCCTACCTACGAAGAGAGAGTCGGCACGCTGCTCGGGGGCAAGTACCGAGTCGGCAAGGTGGTGGGGCGCGGCGGCATGGGGGCCGTGTTCGAAGGCGTGCACGAGGGCACGGGGCGCCCCGTGGCCGTAAAGGTGCTCAACCACGAGCACGTCGAGAATCCCGACGCGGCGGAGCGATTTCTCCGCGAGGCCCGGGTGGTGGCCGGGCTCAAACATCCCAACGTTGTCGACGTGCTCGACCTCGGCGAAGAGCCCGACCGCACGGTGTACATGGTGCTCGAGCTCCTCGAGGGCGAGGTGTTCGCACGCACGCTGCACCGCGAGAAGGCGCTGAGCTACGAGCGCGCCGCCGAGGTGCTCCTGCCCGTGATGCGCGCCGTCGCGTACGCCCACAGCCGCAGCGTGGTGCACCGCGACATCAAGCCCGAGAACATTTTTCTGCACCGCGACGCCGAGGGCAACGTGGTGCCCAAGATCCTCGACTTCGGCATCGCGAAGGCCCTCGACGACGAGCGCGACAAGCACATGACCCAGACGGGCCACCTCATGGGCACGCCCGCGTACATGTCACCCGAGCAGGGCGAAGGGATCCCCTCGCGCATCGGCCCGCCGGCCGACGTGTGGTCCATGGGGGTCGTCTGGTACGAGGCCCTCACGGGCGACATGCCCTTCGAAGGCCCGAGCTACACCGCCGTGCTGCTCGCCGCGCGGAGCGGCAAGTTCCCGCGCCTCGTGAAGCGCCTGCCCTCGCTCAGCGTGCCCGTCGCCAACGCCATCGACAAGGCCATGGTGCGCGACGCCGCGCGGCGCTACCCCGACATGGGGGCCTTTCTCGAGGCCATCCAGCGCGCCGCCGCCGAGGGGGGCGACACGATGCAGGGCCGCGCCTCGATGCCCGCGTACGCGCGGCCCTCGCGCGAGCGGCTGTCGCCAGCGCCGGGCGGCCCCGACACGCTCGACACGCCCGCCGACGCCCTCCACGACGACGTGATGGAGCTCGGCCCCGTGGTGCGCTCCGACGCGCGCGACGAGGTCACCCTCGGCGACGGCGACAACGAGCCCGTGGTGCTGCTCAGCAAACCGCGCCGCAAGCGCAGCGGGCGCCCCGCCCTCGCGGCCGCCGCGGTGCTCGCCCTCGCGGGCCTCGCCGTCGCCGCCGCCGCGGTCGCGCGCCGCCACGACGCGCCGCCCGTGACGTCGCGCCCCGCGCTCACGCCCGCGACGCCCGCGACGCCCGCGACGCCCGCGACGCCCGCGACGCCCGCGGTCGAAGCGAGCCCGTCGCCCGCGGAGCTCCCCGACGCCGCGCCCGCCCCCGAGGCCCGCGCGCCCGCGTCACGCCACGGTCGCCACGGTCGCCACGGCGCCGAGGTGCGCGTCGAGGCGCCACCCCCGCAGACACCGTCACCCGCCCTCGCGCCGACGCAAGCGGTCGCGCCGCCGTCGCAGCCCGTCGCGCCGCCCTCCCCCCCCGAGCGCCCCTCGCATCACCGTCGGCACAACGCCCTGCCCAACGAGAACGCGCCGATCACCGACTACGACCACGCACCATGAAGCCCCGCGCCGCACGATGGTTCCTCGCCGCCTCGGCGCTGCTGGCCGTTGCGCCGGCCGCCGCGCAGGTCGCTCCCGACGACGCGGGCGCCGCCGCGCCGCCGACGGAGGCCGACGCTGCGCGCGAGTCGGCGCGCGCGCACTTTCAACGCGGCGTGGGGTACATCGAAGCCGAGCGGTGGGCCGACGCCATCACCGAGCTGCGCGCCGCGCAGGAGCTCAGGGTCACCGCGTCGGTGATGTACAACCTCGGCCTCGCGTACCGCGCGGTGGGTCGCAACCGCGAGGCCATGGCGGCGTTTCGCGAGTTTACCCGCCTCTCGGGCGCCGCGACGAACCCCGAGATCGCCGCGCGCGTCGACGCGTACACGCGCGAGCTCGGCGCGGGCCTCGCGCGCATCGCGCTCGAGATCGAGCCCCCCACGGCGCGCGTGGTGATCGACGGCGCCGCGGCGCGCGCCAACGAGTCCGTCGAGGTCGACCCGGGGCGCCACGTGGTGCTCGCCGAGGCCGAGGGCTTCGCGTCGGAGACGCGCACCGTCGAGGTGGCCCGCGGCGCCCAGACGCGCGTGGTGCTGCGCATGGTGCCGTCGGTGCTCTCCTCACGGGTCACCGTGCGCGCCGAGCCTCCGGGCGCGGTGGTGCGCATCGACGGGCAGACGGTGGGCTTCGGCACCGTCGAAGAGACCGTGCGCGCGGGCCCCCACTCGCTCGACGTGAGCGCCCCGGGCTACACGCCACTGCGCAGGACCTTCGAAGCCCTCGCGGGGCAGACCCAGACGATCCGCGCGACCCTCGCCAGCAACCGCGGCGTGGCCGACAGCCCGTGGTTCTGGGTCGGCGTGAGCGCGGTGGCCGTAGGCGCGGGCGTGGCCGCGTGGTTCTTGGTGCAAGACCTCGCGCCGCCCTACCAGGGCACGCTGGGCGCGGTGACCGACGCCGTTCACGTTGGAGGCTGGCGATGACCCCTCGGCGACCCTCGCGCGCGGCCCTCGCGCCCATCGCGCTCGCGCTCCTCGCGTCGTGCACGACGCCCCGCACGCAGATCATTCTGCTCGTGGACACCGACATGGCGCAGGGCCCC
>CANMAT010000525.1 GCA_947494865.1 Deltaproteobacteria bacterium | reverse complement strand
CTGCGTGCCGGGCGGCCCGGCCTCGGCGGTCTCGTCGACGGCTACGACGGGGCGCGCGTCGAGGGCGGGCGCCTCCGTCGCGCGGTCGGGGGTGAGCAGCACCACGCCGGCGCGCACCGTCGAGGCCTCGGCGATGCCCGACAGCGCGAGGAGCGCCGAGGGGCGCATGGCGAAGCGCGCGGCCACGTCGTCGAGGGTCTCTCCGTGGCGCACGGTGTAGGCCCGCACCGGGTCGAGGTGAACGCGCGCGAGCGCCGCGCGCACGGCGTCGCCGCGCCCCTGCGGGACGTGCAGCACGAAGGCTGCGCCCTCGTCGCTGGGGGGCGTGCGCGTGCGCAGGAGCGCGGGGTTGAGCGCGCGGAGGTCGGCCTCGGGCACGCCCGCCTCGCGCGCGAGGTCCGCGAGCGGAACGGAGGCCGTGAGGTCCACGTCGTCCCACGCGACGACGGGGTCGGGGCGCAGGTCGCCGAGGTCGAAGGCCGCGGGGTTGATCGACGCGATGGCGAACGACAAGATGCGCGGCACGTAGCGAATGGTCTCGACGGGGAGGCCCGCCTCGAGCGACGCAATGGCGTCGAAGTCGTTGGTGTTGTACTTGCGAATCGCGCGCAGCAGGGCGTTATAGCCTACGTTGTAGGCGGCGAAGGCGAGCTCCCAGGTGCCGAAGCGCGCGCGCAGGTCGCGGAGGTAGCGCGCGGCGGCGATGGTGGAGCGGTCGGGGTCGCGGCGCTCGTCGACCCACGCGTCGATGCGCAGGCCGTAGGTGCGCCCCGCGTCGGGCATGAACTGCCACAGCCCCACGGCGCCGACGGCGCTCTCGGCGCGCGGGTCGAACGCGCTCTCGGCGCCCGCCACCCACACGAGCGACGCGGGGAGGCCCTCGCGCAGCAGCGTCTGCTGAATGCGATGGCGGTACCGGTTGGACTTGCGCACCCAGCTCGTGAGGAGTCGCCGCGCCCGCGCGTCGCTGCGAAAGAGCCCGAGCTCGCGCGCGAGGCGGGCCGTCATGCGCATGGGCACGTCGGGCATGGTGAGCCGCGCGGCGAGGTCGCCGGGGAGCGTGTCGGCCGTGAGCGTGGTGCCGTCGCGCGCGGCGGCCTGCGCCACCGTGGCGGCGCTGTTGGCCGTGGCGGCGCGCTCGTCGGCCTCTTGCTCCACCGCGCGCAGCGACGCGAGGAGGGGGCTCTCGTCGCCGAGGTTGGCGCCCGGCGCAGCGGCGCTCACGGGCGCGGTCTGCGCGCGCGCGGAGGGCCCCGCGGTGAGCACACCGAGGCATAGCGGCAACAACCAGGAGCGCGAGCGGGCGGTCACGCTGGTGGGGATACCACCGCGTACGATCCACCGCGAAATTACGGCAGACGGCCGCGCAGGGGCACGTAGTAGGGCCGGTCGTCGGCGGGGCAGAGGCCGGTGTGGGCCTCGACGTCGAAGACCTCGCGCAGCCGTTCGCGCGTGAGCACCGCGGCCACCGTGGCGACGAGCGGGGTCTCCGCGGCGCGCATCACGAGGAGCCGGTCGCAGTAGCGCGCGGCGAGGTTGAGGTCGTGGAGCACCACCACCACGGCGACGCCCTCGCGCGCGGCGCGCTCGGCGAAGAGGTCGCACACCGCGATCTGGTGGCCGAGGTCGAGGGAGGCGACGGGCTCGTCGAGGAGGAGCACGGCGGGCTCCTGCGCGAGCGCGCGGGCCACGAGGGCGCGCTTCTGCTCGCCGCCGGAGAGCGTTTCGAAGAGGCGCCCGCCGCGGCCCGCGAGGTCGCAGCGCGCGAGGGCGTCGTCGACGACGCCGTGGTCTCGCTTCGAGAGGGCGCCGAACCAGCCCGTGTGCGGCGCGCGCCCGAGCGACACCACCTGGGCCACGGTGAGCCCCTGCGGCACGCGCTCCCGCTGGGGCACGAGCGCGAGCCTGCGCGCGAGGGCGCCGCGCGCGATGGCGCGCACATCATCGCCGAGCACCCGCACGCTCCCCGCGGCGGGCGCCACGATGCCCGCGAGCACGCGCAGGAGGGTGCTCTTGCCCGCGCCGTTGGGCCCCACCACGCCCACCACCTCGCCCTTCGCCACGGAGAGCGACACGCCGCGCAGCACGGGCTCGTCGCCCGCGCCGTAGCGGTACGTGAGCGCGTCGGCCACCAGCGCGCTCACGGGGCGCCCTCACCCCCGGCGTCGTGGCGCAGGTCGTTGAGCGAGTCGAGCTTGCGCAGCACGGGGAAGCGCCAGGCCCACAGGGCCACCACGGCGATCGTCGCGAGGCCGCCGCCCACCACCGCGCGCACGGGCCCGAACCACTCGGCGGTGAGGCCCGATTCGAACTCTCCGAGCTCGTTCGAAGTGCTGACGAACACGAGGTTGACGGCGCTCACGCGGCCGCGCATCGCGTCGGGCGTTGCGAGCTGCACGGCGTGCTGGCGCACCACGACGCTCACCATGTCGACGGCGCCGGTGACCGTCAGCGCGACGAGCGAGAGGGCGAAGTTTTCGGAGAGCCCGAACACCACCGTGGCCGCGCCGAAGAGGGCCACGCACAGGAGCATGGTGCGCCCCGCGCGGCGCTCGAGCGGGTGGTACGCGAGCCAGAGGGCCATCGCCGCGGCCCCGGCGGCGGGCGCGCTGCGCAGCATGCCCATGCCCCACGCGTCGGTGTGCAGAATGTCGCGCGCGAACACCGGGAGCAGCGCCACCGCGCCGCCGAAGAGCACGGCGAAGAGGTCGAGCGTCACGGTGCCCAGCACGAGCTTCGTGCGCCAGACGTAGCGCACGCCGGCGAGGAGGTCGTCCCACGAGACGCGGCGCGGCGCGGCGGGCGGCGCGGGTCGCGGGTTGAGCCCGAGGACGAACCCCATCGACGCGAGGGAGCACAGCGCCGAGAGGGCGAACACCCCCTCGCGCAGGGGGCCCCACAGGAGCCCTCCGAGGGCGGGCCCCGAGACGGCGGCCACCTGCCAGATCGACGCGCCCCACGCCATCGCGGTGCCGAACATCTCCGGCGGCACGAGGCTCGGGAGCATCGCCTGGTTCGACGGCCCGAGAAACGCCCGCGCGGTGCCGAACACCAGGAGCACGGCGTAGATGGGGTGCGCCGTCGCGGGGCGCGCGCGCGCGATGGCGAAGAGGGCCACGAAGCACAGCGCGATGACGAGGTGACACAGCGCCGCGACGCGCTTGCGGTCGTAGCGGTCGGCGACGGCGCCGGTGACGAGGCTCAGCCCGAGGGCGGGCGCGAACTGGGCGAGGCCCACGTAGCCGAGGTCGAGCTTGCGGTGCGTGAGGTCGTACACCTGCCAGCCCACGGCCACCGACGCGACCTGGGTGCCCACGGTCGAGAGAAAGCGCGCGAGCTGAAAGCGAATGAAGTCGCGGTGCGCGAAGACGGCGTGCGGGGCGTGCGGGGCGGGCGCGGTCAACTCACGTGAGGCCCTTGTCGGCGATCCACTTCGCCATGAACCGCGCGCTCACGTCGTACGAGGCGCGCATGTTCTTCTCGGCCGTCTCTTCGAAGAGGCCGCCGACGGCGAAGATCTTCGCGTCGACACTGAAGTCGATGATGCGCTTGATCTTGTTCGCCCCGAGCGACTCGATGCGCATCACGCCGTCGGTGGCGAGCTTGTCGGCCATGGTGCTCGGAATGCCCTTGAAGGTGCACGCCTTCGTGGCCTTGTTGAAGCGCGTCTCTTCGGTGTAGCGAAAGCTCGACCCGAGGGCCTTCTGCACCACCGCGGGGAGGTCCATCTTGGGGGTGGCCACCGTGCGGCGAAATATCTCGGCGTCGGTGTCGCGGAGCTCTTGCACCGTGTAATCGGGGAAGCCGAGGCCCTGGCGAAACATCGCCTCGTTCATCTCGCGGTCGAAGTTGAGCTTCCAGAACGTTTCGACCGATACGTTGAATTCGTGGGTGAGCGTGAAGCGGCGCATGAGAGGTGCCTCCTTCGTAGGGCGCGCGATGCTTCACGCGAAGGGGCGTCCCTGTCAATGCGCCGCGCGCCCGACGCGCTCAGCGCGCGCCGCGGAGCGAGATGTACGTGCCCTGGAGCTGGAAGGCCGCGGTGAACCCGTCGGCGATGCGCGGGTCGTTGGCGCACATGCGCCCGGTGATGCGCGTGCCGTCGCCGTCGACGCAGGCCGAGATCTGCCGCGCGCCGCCGGCGCCCGCCACCGTCTCGATGCG
>CANMAT010000524.1 GCA_947494865.1 Deltaproteobacteria bacterium | reverse complement strand
CCACTGCGCGATGCTGCGCCCCGGCGGGTGAGCGCCGCCCTCGGCTACGGCCGCAGCCGCGCGGCGATGTGGGTCGGCGCGAGGAGCCAGTAGCGCCCGCGGTGCTGCATGCGCCCCGCGCGGTCGTACGCGTCGGGCCCGGCGCCCCAGAAGAGGTCGCCGCGCACCGCGCCGCGAATGGCGCCGCCGGTGTCTTGCGCCACCACGAGCCTTTGAATGGGCCCCACGCCCTCGAGCGCGTCGATGTCGAGAAAGAGCGGCGCTCCGAGCGGGACGAAGCGCGTGTCGACGGCCATGCTCCGGCCCGGTGTGAGCACGACGCCCTCGGAGCCCGTCGCGCCCTGCGCGCTCTCGTGAAAGAACACGTACGAGGGGTTGCTGTTCATCGCGGCCTGCGCCTCGGCGGGGTGCGCCGCGAGCCACGCGCGAATCGACTGCAGCGACACGCAGCCGCGCGCGAGCGCGCCGCGCGCGATGAGCACGCGACCGAGCGGAACGTACGCGTGGCCGTTGCTCGAGTCGTAGTTGATCTGCACCACCGAGCCGTCGTCGAGCGCCACGCGGCCCGAGCCCTGAATCTCGAGAAAGAACGCGTCGACGGCGTCGTCGACCCACACGATGGGCCGCGCCGTTCGGCGCACGGCCCCCGCCACGATCTGCGCGCGGGTGAAGTACGGGCGGAGCCGCCCCCCCACGCGGCGCCCGGTGCCATGTGACGATGTGCGTTGTACGAGGTCGGACGGTCGTCCGTAGAGCGGCACGCGGTACCGTCGGCTGCGCGTGCGCGACCCTCGGAGCTCGGGCTCGTAGTACCCCGTGAAGAAACCCCGATCGCCCCCGTCGGCCGCCCTCGGCACGGGCACGAACCACCGTTCGAAGTACGCCCTCGCCGCGTCGGAGTCACACGTCGGCGAGGGGATCGCGCGACACGCGGGCTTCCAGTCGCCCGCGGTCCCCGCGAAGCCTTCGGGGCCGACGGGTCGATCGTCGGGCGTGCGCTCGAGCCGCTCGCACGTGCGCCGCCACGCGGGGAGCGCCTCGGCGAGGCTGTCGGCGCGCCACCCCGGCAGCGCGTCGAAGCCTTCGGGCGCAGCGGGCGACGGCGGCGCCGACGCGCGCGCGGGAGGCGCCTCGGCCACGACGCGCGCGGGCGCCAACGGGGGCGCGCGCGGCGGCGGAGGCCGCGTCGCGGCGCAGCCGACGAGAGACACCAGCAGCGGGAGCGACCACGAGGGCGACACCATAGGGGCGCGCGAACATACCCGAGCGCGCGCCTCGCGGTGCGCGTCTGCGTCAGTCGGTGTCTTCGACCTTCCAGAGCCCGTCTTCGCGCACGAGCCTCGCCACGTAGGCGCGCGCCTCGCCGTAGACGAGCGTCGCGCGGTCGCCCGTCACGTCGGGCGTCGCCCCGCGCTCGAGCGCCTCGACGAGCCGTTGGAGCACCGCGAGGTCGCGCTCGGCGCCGGGGCCCGTCCACGCGTCGCGCAGCGAGCGGTTGGCCATGCGAAGCTGCGCGGCCACGGCGCGCGGCGCGAGCCGGAGCAGCACGTCCCACCGCTGGCGCGCGACGGCGCGCGCGAACGAGCGCAGCGCCTCGCGCGGCGTCTCCTGGCCGTAGAAGACCAGCGCGGCGGGGTCGATGCGCCACGCGCCCTCTTCGTAGAAGAGCGTCACGCTCTCTCCGTTGGCGAGTGCGAAGCGCGCGGTGAGCGGCGCGCGCGGGTCGACGCTCGCGTAGTCGTCGGCGAGGGCGCGCGTCTCGTCGGGGCGCTCGCGCGCGAGGCGTTCGAAGGCCTCGTACGGCAGCCCCTGCCGCGCGGTGGCCGAGAGCAGCGGGTACGCGTCGCCGTAGCGCCCCTCGCGGAGCGCCTGCGCGTACGCGGCCACGGTGTCGACGGGGCCGGGGGCGGCGCCGCTGCACGCGGCGAGGGAGAGGCAGAGCGCGACGAGTACGCGGTGACGGGCCACGGCCGCGAGGCTACACCCGCAGGTCAGTTGCGATCGAGGCGTTCGCGGAGCCACGCCGCGGTGGCAGGGTAGAGGTCGTGCGAGGCGCGGCTGCCCACCACGGCGCCCACGTGGCCGCCCGGAACCTGCAGCACCTGCGTGTCCGTCGACCCCGCGCGCTCGATGAGGGCCCGGGCGGCGGGGAGGGGGCAGATGGTGTCGCGGTCGGCGCCGATCACCAGGATGGGGCAGGTGATGTTCGCGAGGTCGGCGACGACGCCCCTCACGCGGTGCTCGCCCTTCACCAGCAGGTTCTGCTGGTAGAGCTCGGTGATGTACGTCTGGTACGCCGCGGCGGGAAAGGGGATGTTGTCGTTGCCCCAGGTCTCCATCGCGTAGAAGCCCGCGAGCGACGAGGGCTGCTTCATGCGGTCGGCCACGTTGACCAGCTTCGAAACGGTCATCGAGGGGCGCAGCGCGGTGAAGCCCGACTGCATCTGCGCGGGCGACACGTTGCCCGCGGCCGCCACGGCCTCGGGGTTGAACCACCCGGGCTGCACGAGGTGACCGAGGAGCCCCGACTTCGAGAAGTCGAAGGGCCCCGCGAGGTTCACCAGCGCGGCGACGCGCTCGGGGTGCAGCGCGGTGTAGATGCCCGACAGCGTGGCGCCCATGCAGTAGCCCAGAACGCCCACCTTCGGCGCGCCCGTGATGCGCCTGACGCGTCGCACGAAGCGGTCGAGGCGGTCGATCACCTGATCCCACGCGATGTGGCGGTCTTCGTCGCGGGGAACGCCCCAGTCGAGCAGGAACACGTCGTGCCCCGCGGCCGCGAGCGCCTCGACGAAGCTCGAGCCCTTGCGCAGGTCGAGCACGTACCAGCGGTTGATCATCGAGGGCACCACCAGCAGCGGCAGGCGCGGCGCGGCGGGCGCCCCCGCGGGGCGGCGAAAGCGGTAGAGGCTCGCCGTGCCGTCGGTGAACACGGTGTCCTTCGGCGACGGCATGAGCGCGGGGAGGTCGCGCACGTCGCGGCCGAAGAGGGCGTGCATCGCGGCCTCGGAGAAGGCCCCCGCGGCAGAGTTCGTGAGCTCGAGAAGCGTGTCGATCATGGTGCTGCGCTCCGTGTGGTGGGCGACGTAGAGGTGCGCGGTGGGGGCGCTCAGCGGGCCGCGGGGGCGAGCATCTCGAGCGTGCGGCGCGTGGCCTCGAGCGAGAGCTTGCGCCCCTCGGCCGCGAGCTGCGCCGCGTAGGTGAGCGTCTCGCCGGCCATCTTGGCGCCCTCGGACACCATCGTGCGGCCGTGCGCGAGGCCCTGCGCCTCGAGGCGCGCGTACTCGTCCCAGAAAGCCCGGCTGCGCTCGACGCCGTCGTGCATGGCCCGCTGCACGCTCTCGGCCCCGAACATGGCGGGCATGGCGAAGGGAGACGCGGCGGGCTTCGTGGCGGTGCTCTCGGTGCTCATGGCGGTGGCTCCGTGCGGTGGATTGCTGCAACTGCGAACAGGCGAAAGCGCCTCGTTCGGGCCGCCAATCTACGCAACCGACCACCCGTGTCAAGCTGCTTTTGTGCAGTGCACAAAGGCGCCGCGGCGCTACGACCGTCGGCGTGGAGAGGCTTTGGTAGAAGCCACTTCGCGCGCTGCGGCGCGCTTGCGGGGGGCGCGCTCGGGGGCCAAATTTGCTGCACCGCCGCGGAGCGAGCGCTTGAGCTCGTCGAGCTCGCGGCGCAGCGACTCGAGGCTGGCGGCGTCGGCGGGGGGCGGCGGCGGGGGGAGCACCTCGGCGGTCGGCGCCTCGGCCGTGGGGGCGCTCGGCGGCGTGGCGAACTGCCCGGGGTTGAAGCCGCCGTGCGAGGGCATCCACGGGCCCGGCATCACGCTGAGCATGCGCGAGAGCACGTTGCCCGCGGCGAAGGGCATCGCGGCCAGGGGGTTGTACGGCGCGATGGCCTGCACGCCCTGCCGCGCCTGCTGATAGAGCTCCAGCGCGGCGCTGAGCCACCGGCCGAAGAACTCGCCCAGCGCGTCGTCGTTCATGCGAATGAGCTGCGTGAGAATGGGCACCGAGAGAAACTGCGCGGCGCCGCGGCCCTCGATAATAATCTGCGCGAGCGTGGCCTGCGTGAGGTCGTCGCCGGTCTGCGCGTCGAGCACGCGGGCCTCGGCCCCGCGGCGCACGCACTCGGCGAGCTCGTCGAGGGTGATGTACCGGCTCTCGGCGGTG
>CANMAT010000523.1 GCA_947494865.1 Deltaproteobacteria bacterium | reverse complement strand
GTCGCAGGCGCGCGGCGGGCTGTAATCAGCTTCCGGTGAAGACGGGCGCGCGGCGCTCGGCGGCGGCTGCGAGGCCCTCGCCGAGGTCGCGGCTCGCGTAGCTCTCGGCCTGGTGGTGGGCCTCGGCCTCGAGGGCGCGCGTGAGGGCGGCGCGGTCGACGCCGAGCTCGCGCTTGAGGGCGCGCACGGCGAGGGGGCCGTTGGCGGCGATCTGCTGCGCGAGCGACTGCGCCCGCGGGAGCACCGCGTCGCCGGGCAGCGCCTCGAGCGCGAGGCCCATGCGCGCGGCCTCGGCGCCGTCGAAGCGCCGCCCGGTGCACAGCAGCTCCGCCGCGCGCTGCGCGCCCACGCGGCGCGGGGTGAGGTAGGTGGCGCCCATGCCCGGGTGAAGCCCGAGCTGCACGAAGTTGAGCGCGAGCTTCGAGGCCTCGTCGACCACGAGAAGGTCGCACGCCATCGCCACGCAGAGCCCCGCGCCAATGGCGGGGCCGCGCACGGCGGCGATCACGGGGACGTGCAGCTCGACGAGCCGCAGGTAGCGCGCATAGAAGCGCAGCATGAAGTCGCGCGAGGCGTCGTGGCCCGCGCCGCGCAGCTTCTCGAGCATCTTGAGGTCGCCGCCGGCGGAGAAAGCATCGCCCGCGCCGGTGAGCACCACGGCGCGCACGGTGTCGTCGTCGCGCACGCGCTCGACGGCGTCGTAGAGGGCGTCGCCGAGCTCGGGGGTCATCGCGTTGCGGCGCCGCGCGTCGTCGAGGGTGAGCGTCGCGACGTGCGCGCGCACCGCGACGTGAACGACCGGAACGTGCTCGCTCACGGCTCGATCTCGCGCAGGTCCGAGGGCACGCGCAGCGTAGGCTCGGTGCGCTCCTGCACCTCCTTGGCGCTCACGCCGCGGGCCACCTCGCGCAGCACGAGGGCCTCGTCGGTGACGTCGATCACGGCGAGGTCGGTGATGATGCGATGCACCACGCGGCGCCCCGTGAGGGGGAGTGAACACTCGCGCACGATCTTGGGCGTGCCGTCCTTCGCGGCGTGCTCCATCATCACGATGACGCGGCGGGCGCCGTGCACGAGGTCCATCGCGCCGCCCATGCCCTTCACCATCTTGCCGGGGATCATCCAGTTGGCGAGGTCGCCCTTCTCGCTCACCTGCATGGCGCCCAGAATGGCGAGGTCGATGTGGCCGCCGCGAATCATCGCGAAGCTGTCGGCGCTCGAGAAGTAGCTCGCGCCGGGCCGCACGGTGATGGTCTCCTTCCCCGCGTTGATGAGGTCGGGGTCGACGTCGGCCTCGGCGGGGTACGGCCCCACGCCGAGCACGCCGTTCTCGCTCTGGAGCACCACCTCGACGCCCGCGGGCACGAAGTTGGGCACCAGCGTCGGCATGCCGATGCCGAGGTTTACATAGAAGCCGTCGCGCAGCTCGCGCGCCACGCGCCTTGCGATCTCGTCACGGGTCAACATGCGCGCCTCACCCCTTGCTCACGGTGCGCCGCTCGATGCGCTTCTGGTAGTTGGTGCCGCGGAACACCCGCTGCACGAAGATGCCCTGCGTGTGCACATGGTCGGGGTCGAGGGCGCCGGGCTCCACGATCTCTTCGACCTCGGCGATGGTCACGCGACCGGCCGACGCGCACAGGGGGTTGAAGTTGCGCGAGCTCTCGCGAAACACGAGGTTGCCGTGGCGGTCGCCCTTCCACGCCTTCACGAGGGCGAAGTCGCCCGTGATGCCGCGCTCGAGCACGTAGTCGCGCCCGTCGAAGCTGCGCGTCTCTTTCTTCTCGCTGGCCTTCACGATGCTTCCGCCGGGGCCGTAGAGCATCGGCAGCCCGCCGTCGGCCACCTGCGTGCCCACGCCCGCGGGGGTGTAGAAGCCCGGAATGCCCGCGCCGCCCGCGCGCAATCGCTCCGCGAGCGTGCCCTGCGGCACCAGCTCGACCTCGAGCTCACCCGAGAGAAACTGGCGCTCGAACTCCTTGTTCTCGCCCACGTAGCTCGAGGTCATCTTGCGAATCTGCTTGTTGCCGAGCAGAAGCCCGAGGCCCCAATCGTCGACGCCGCAGTTGTTGCTCACCACCCAGAGCCCCGACGTACCCTTGCGTCGAAGGGCCGTGATGCAATTCTCGGGAATGCCGCACAGGCCGAAGCCCCCGGCCAGCACCTTGGCGCCGTCGGGGATGTCCGCGCACGCGGTGTCCGCATCTGGAAAGACCTTGTCCATCGCCGCGATCAACCTCTCGGCCCGCGTCTCGCCGCGGGCGCGCGGATCGAACACCTTCGCGCGCGTCGGTGTCAACGCAGACCGCCGGTAACGTACCGTCGAGCTTCGCGTACATGCGGCCCGACGCGGACACCCCGCGCCAGGAGCGAGTCTCGAACCCCATGACGCAGACCACGGACTACGGCGCACTTCTTCGCGACGCCCTCACCGCCTCGACGAAGACCGACAACCTCATTCCGCTGCTCGTCGACGGCCTCCTGGTGATCACCCTCGGCGCGTGCTCCCTCGGCCTCGCGCTGCCGCCCCTCATGCGCGGCTACACGGCCATGGCGCTGCGCATCGCGCGGGGCGAAACGGTGGCCATGGGCGACTCGCTCAAGGGCTTCGACCACCTCGGGTCGTCGCTCGTGATCGGGCTCCTCGTGGTCGCCCTCGCGGTGGTGCTGTCGATCCTGCCGTTCATCGGCACCACGGCGGGCCTCGTGCTCGGCACGTGGGTGTGGTGCGTCCACGTCGACCGCCCCGCGCTGGGCGCCGTCGACACGCTCAAGGCGAGCTTCGAACTCGTGCGCGCGCACCTCGTCGAGACGCTCGTGGTGTGGGGTGTGGGTCTCGCGCTCGGCGCGCTGCTCACCGTCACCGTCGTGGGCCCCGTCGCGGCCCTCGCGTACACCACGGTGGTCTCGGCGCTGCTCTACCGCCGCTGGTCGTTCTGAACCATCACGCTCAACGACGGGTGAGCACCTCGGTGCCCGAGTTCGGGTTGCCGGGGATCACCCAGCGCCCGAGCCACGTGCCGTCGGGGCGGAGCACGTAGGCCGCGATGGCGGGGCCCGCGGGGGCGCGGTTGGTGTAGGCCACCGAGAACACATTGTTTACCCAGATGCCGCGGCCCTGCACGCGCGTGTTGCCGAAGGTCCACACGACTTCGAAGCTGTCGCCCGTGGGGGTGACGGTCATCACGGCGATGTAGGCCGGCGGGCCGCCGCTCGCGCCGGGGTTGCGCCCCACCACGGCAAAGTTACCCACGGGCTGCGCGACAGCCGTCGCCGACATCGAGAGAACCGCGAAGGTCGCGAGAAGAAACGTACGCATGGTGCTCCTGCGCCCGCCGAAGCAAATCCGCGCACGCGCCGGGCCCATCCCGCGCGTCCGCGTCCGCGTCCTCGACGGAGCGTGAGCGCGAGGGGAGCGCCGTTGTCGCAGGGTGTCAACACCCCCGATGGCGCGGCGCCTGTTCTCCCTTCTCGCCCTCCAGCCCGGTGCGATACCGTGGGGAGGCCGCACGCGTTGTGCGCGCCGTAAGGAGATCGATCGTCCCCATGGCTCAGCCCACTGACACCGCTCGCAAGACCCCGCGAGGCCGTTCGGCCGCCGCGCCCGTGCCCGCCGTTGTGGTCGACCTCGCGGCCACCGAGCCAGCGTGGAAGGCCCACGAGGGCCGCTTTCGCGCGCTCGCCCGCTCGGCCGTGAAGCCCGCCGGGCTCAACCTCACCCAGGCCGCCTCCATCGCCATCGCCGCGGTGAACAACCTCCTCGCGCGTCGTGCCGAGCTCGTGGCTCTCTATCGTGAGCCGCCCTTCGCGCGCCTCGAGACCGTGATCTCCATCGCCCTCGCCGCGCAGCACGCCGACCTGCTCGCCCGCGTCGCCAGCGACCGCACCTCGCTCTTCGCCGACATCTATCCCCGCATGACCGAGCTCCGCGGACTCTTCCTCGACGACCTCGACATTCAGGTGAAGCGCGGGCGTTGCACCGCGAAGTTCGTGAGCGACATTCGCAAGGGCGACCGCGACGCGGCCGACTTCGCCAACGACCTCAACGATGCGGCCGCCTGGTACGAGACGCGCCTCGCCACGCTCCCGAAGACCACCATCGAGGCCGCCGAGGTGGCCGAGGCGCGTGCGCTCGCCGCGAAGGCCCTCGCGCGCCTCGCCCTCACCATCGTTCCCGACG
>CANMAT010000522.1 GCA_947494865.1 Deltaproteobacteria bacterium | reverse complement strand
GGCCCTGCGCCCGACAGCGACGTCACGCAGTCGCTCGCGGTGATTCACGACGAGGTGCGCCGCGCCAACCAGATCATCACCGACCTGCTCGACTATGCGCGCATCGAGGCCGCCGCGCCGCGAGAGATCCCCGTCGCCTACGTGGTGCACCAGAGCCTCGGGGGGGTGTCGTTCCCCGCGGGCGTGCGCGTGACCCTCACGGTGAGCGAAGACGCGGTGGTGCGCGCCGATCCGGCACAGCTCCAGATGGCGGTGTTCAACCTCATCCGCGGCTCCGTTGAGTCCATGCCCGACGGCGGCGAGCTCAGCGTATCCGCCGCGCGCAGCGGCCCCTGGTGGGAGATCATCATCAGTGACACGGGCCCGGGCCTCCCCGACGAGGTGCGCGACCAGCTTCGCGACCCGCTCGCCTCGCAGAGCCGCCGCGTCGCCCTCGGCCTGCACCTCATGACCGGTCGCGCCCTCGTCGAGAACCAGGGCGGCGAGTTCGAAGTCGAGTCGGGGCGCGACCGGGGCACGCGCTTCACCGTGCGCGTCCCCGCCGCGGGGTGATCAGCGCTCGGGCGCGCCGCCTGCCACCCACGCCGAGAAGATCTGGATCGACGGCGTGTCGAGCGTGAGGTCGGGCGGCATGCGGCGCGACACCACGACGCCCGCCACGATGGGCGCCATGTCGGCCATGCGTTGATACCCGCGGAGGTCGCGCGCGATGCCCGTCGAATGGCATCGCGCGCACGCGGCCTCGTAGAGCGCTGACACGTCGCCCTGAAACGTGGGCACGCGCCCGAGCGGCGAGAGGTACTGAAACGTCCGCTGCACGCGCAGCTCGGGCGCTCCGTCGTAGGTGATCACCGCCTCGACCGTGTGCGACCCGAAGGCGAGCGTCGGAAACGCGCGGTAGAGCGCGCCGCCGTCGCCCCATCGGTACGGCGGGGTGCGCACCTGCTCGACGCGCGCGCCGTCGAGGGTGAACGTGATGTCGGTGACGGCCACCGGCGCGGGCGGGTCGACCTGCAGCGCGAGGCGCGCCTCGGTGACCACCACGCCGTCGGCGAAGCCCGTCACCATGGGGCTCACGTCGGCCACGAGTCGATGCACCGCGCCGTTGGCCACCACGAGGGCCGCGTCGCCGCGGGCGCCGTCGGCCGCGAGGCGAATGCTCGTGGCGGTGAGGCCGCGCGCGAGCACCTCGACGCGCTCGCCGTCGAAGCGCGCGATGGCGCTGTCGCCCGCTCCGGCCCACGCGAGCCACAGCCAGCGGCCCGCGGTGGAGAGCGCCACGGGCCCCGCGTACATGCCCGGCACCCGCGCGCGCTCCACGAAGCCCCGCTCGTCGACGCGCAGAAGGTCGAGCTCGCGGGCGATGTACCGATGCGTCCCGAGCGCTCCGACGGTGCGCACCGCGCCGAGGTCGAGACCCGGCACGGGGTCGGACCACACCACATCGGCCCCGTCGCCGCGGGCCGTCACGCGCAGGCGATGGAGCGTGTGGTCGGCGCGAAGCACCCAGGCCTCGCGCGTGGCGCCGACCATGGGGCCCGCGACGAGGGCGGTGGCGTCGGTGACCGGCGAGCCGGCGCGGTCGAGGCGGAGCCAGCGCGGCCCGAGGGTGGTGTAGAGCCCGGCGCCCGTCGCCCAGAGCGACTCGCCGCTCCAGCGTGTGACGGCACGCCCGTTGGCGAGCAGCGTCGGGAGCGCGGCGCGGCGGTAGGTGCCGTCGCGGATCACGAGGGCGCCGCCCGGCACGAGCGAGGTGGGTTCGCCCGGTGTGAGCTCGATGAACGCGTTGGGGGGCGCGTCGCTCGGGGCGGCGACGTCGCCCGCGAGGCGTTCGATCTCCGTCGCGCGGCCGTACGCGTCGACGGTATAGAAGCGCCCGTCGAGGCACGACACATAGCCGCGCCCCTCGCGGTTCATCCACGGAAACGCGGGCTGCACGCCCGTCGGGAGGCTCACCCGCGCGAAGGTGGCGGGCGCCCGCTCGACGAGCGCCAGGTCGACGTTGCGCGGCCGCACGGTGAGCCACACGTCGGTCTCGACGCGCGCGTCGACGACGGGCTGTGCGTCGGCGGGCGCGGCCTCGTCGAGGTCCGTCGCGGCGTCGCGCGCGGGCTCGGGGGCGGGCGCCGCGCTACACCCGGCGGCGAGCAGGGCGGCGGCGAGCGCGCCGCGCGGGATCATCGTTCGATACGCCATCGGTAGGCCGCTCCGGTCTGTGCGCCGCGGTGCGAAGAGAAGGGCGCGCCCACCGCGAGCCACGCGCCGCTCGCGTCGCGCGAGACCGCCAGCGCCGCGCCGAACTGCGACGGCTCGGCGACGTCGCCCACGGCGAGGAGCCACGGCGCACCTAAAAACGACTCAGGGTCCGACGAGGCGCGCCACGCGACGACGGCGCCAGCAAAGTCCCCTTGCGTCGCGTCGTCCGCGGCGCCGACCACGAGGTCTGCGCTGCCGTCGCCGTCGAGGTCGCTCACCGCGAGCGCGCTGCCGAAGCGCACGCTCGTGGGGTTGAACGCGGGCACGATCACGCGCTGCGGAGCGCCGAGGGTGCGCACCCCGAGAACGTTGTACCCGGCGCCGTCGGAGAAGAAGCGCGCGTTGACGAGCCCCGCCGCGCACACGTGCTCGGGGCACAGTCCGTTGAGATACGCGCCCGAGAGGATCTCGAGCGCGGGCCCCGTGCGGTCGCGCCACGAGAGCGCGGCGTCGCGCACCACGAGGTCGGGCACGCGGTCGCCGTTGAGGTCGCCGCCGCCCGCGAGCACGAGGCCCATCCCCGTGGCCGCGCCCGGCAGGTCAAGCCAGTCGGCGATGCGCATCGCAACGGGGCGTGGAGTGCCCCCCGCGGGCGTCTCGTTGGCGGCGAGCGGGCGGTCGTCGGAGACGATGAGCATCTCGTGCGGCGTCGTGTGCCCGCGACGGCACGCGGGGCCGTAGCCGTACTGCAGGGAGACCCCAGCGCGGCCGCTGCCCGAGAGCGACACGGCGGTCTCGGCGCAGCCGTCGTCGTCGAGGTCGCCCACGCCCGCGACGACCACGCCGAACACGATGTTGTCGGCGCGCGAGGCCCAGAACGGCGACGCCGTCGCGTCGCTGCACACGACCGAGATGCGCCCCGCGGCGTCGGAGCGGCGCCCGAGCACCACCTCGGCGCCGTTGTTGCCCGTGCCACCCGCGCGGCCAACGAGAAGATCGCGAATACCGTCGCCGTTCACGTCGCCCGCGCTCGCGAGCGTGGAGCCGAAGCCCGTGCGGCGCGCGGTGGAGCCCGTGGGCACCGCCTCGCGCGGAATCGCCCAGAAGCCCTCGCGGAAGGTCCCGTCGGCGTTCTGCAGGTATATGCGCACTACGCCGCGGCCGCCCACCGAGGCCGTAACCACCGTGGCGCCCGTGGCGCCCGTGCGATACCAGCACGGGTCGGTGGCGGTGTTGGCGAGCGGTGGCGTAGCGCGCGCGACCATGTCGGTGCCGCCCGACGACTCGCCGGGGTCACCGACGGCCACGTCGTCGCGTCCGTCGCCGTCGAAGTCGAGCACCGCCATGGCGGCGCCGAGTTGAATGTTCGAACGGTCGATCCAGAAGCGCCGCGCCGAAGGTCCCGAGCCGCCGAACACGTCGACGGCGCCCGTGCGCGCGCGAAAGCCCGCGGGGCGCGCGGCCGTCGTGCCCACCGCGGCGACCGGGGCCGAGTGGGCTCCCGTCGACGAGACCGCGAGGCCATCGGGGGTCGCCGTGCGCAGGGCTCCGAGGGCGACCGCGAGGCCCGTGCGATCGGCCGAGGGGAGCACCGGAATGTCGACGGGAGCGCTGGCCGTCCAGCGGTCCATGAAGGGCTGCGGGGCGCCCGAGGTGAGCACGCGTACGGCCCCGCCGTACACAGCCGTCGGGGTGGTGCGAAACGCCGACAGGGCGGCGAAGGGCGCCGCAACGCCAGCGGCCGCGGGGCCGAACGCGACGCGCTGTCCGAGCGCCTCGAAGGAGCCCATTTCGCCGCGCACCATGGCGGCCGCCATGAGCGGGCCCGCGCCCGCGAGCGCGCTCGCCTCGAAAACGTAGAGCGCGCCGTCGGCGGTCGTGTTGCCGGCGCCGACGACGTAGTCGAGGTCGCCGTCGCCGTCGAGGTCGCCCGCGGCGCCGGAGCGCCCGACGACGTCGTTGGTGACGCCCGCGAAGCGCGCCGTGGCAAT
>CANMAT010000521.1 GCA_947494865.1 Deltaproteobacteria bacterium | reverse complement strand
CCTCGGCGCGGTCGGTGTGGAGCGTCGCGCCCGCCGCGTCGAGCACGGTGACCTCGATGGTGTGCCCCGCGGCGCGGCGCGGGAGGAAGCCCCACGTGCGCCAGCGAGGCCCGCGACCCACATCGAGCGACTGACGCTGCACCGGGCGGCCGTCGACGGACCAGACGAGCGTGATCTGCGCGGGCGCGTCGGCGCTGCGCGCCTCGACCCAGTATACGAGCGGAAAGGCCGTGGCGAGCGTAGAGGCGTCGCCCACGGGCTGACCGCGCTCGACGCGCGCCGTGAACTGGCCGCGGAGGAAGGTGACGCCGTCCGCGTACGCGGCGCTCGTGAGCGTGCAGAGGGCGAGGGTCGAGGCGAGGGCGAGGTGCTTCATGATCGTTGCTCCGAAGAGGTCGCGTGCTGCGATGGCGCTGCCGAAGTGCAGCGCGCGTGCCGCGTACGGCGCAGGCCACTTCGGGCGGCGGCGGCGGCGGCGCCGTGGCTCCGCGGCGACGCGGCGTGGGCGCCGCGACGCGGGTCATGGGGGCGGCGAGGCGGGCGCGATCCAACGCCGGAGCATCGCCGCGAGCGGGGGCAGCGCGATGGGCTTGGAGAGGTAGTCGTCCATGCCGGCCTCGAGGCAGCGCTCGCGCTCGCCCTGGAGGGCGTGCGCCGTCATCGCGACGACGGTCGTGCGAGCGCCGGTGAGCGCCTCGGCCTCGCGCAGGCAGCGGGTCGCGGCGTAGCCGTCCATCTCGGGCATCTGGCAGTCCATGAACACGAGCGCGTACGCCCGGCGTTCGAGCGCGGCGAGGGCCTCGAGGCCGTCGTTGGCCACGTCGATCTCGAGGCCGAAGCGCTGGAGCAAACGGGTGATCACCTTCTGGTTGACCACGTTGTCTTCGACGACCAACACGCGGGCGCCATCGAAGCGCGCGGGCTTGTCGCCGGGCGGCGCGGGCGGTCGCGAGCTGCGCGTCGCGGGCACCCCTTCGCCGGCCAGAATCCCCGCGAGGCGCGCGCTGAAATGCGACGACCGCAGCGGCTTCAAGAGGTGCGGGTCGCTCGCGACGCGCACACCGCCTCCGCGGACGGCGGCGCCGAGCGTCACGACGGCGGGCGCCCCCGCCGGGCCCGTGGCCGCGGCGACGACCTCGGCGCGCTCCGGCGCGGACAGCCCCGCATCGAGGAGCACCACGTCGTAGCGCGCGTCGAGCGGCCCGCGCAGCCGCGCCACGGCTTCGCGCGCCGAGGCGTCTCCGTCGACGACCGCGCCGCAGTGTCCGGCGAGCTCGGTGATGAGGGCGCGCGTCGCCTCGCTGCCGTCGACCACGAGGATGCGGCGCCCCGCGAGGGCAGCGCCGTGCGGCGAAGCGGGCGGGGCCTCCTGGGGCGGCCTCAGGCGCACGGTGAAGCGAAAGGTGCTGCCGCGCCCGAGTTCGCTCTCGACTTCGATCTCACCGCCCATGAGGGTCGTGAGGCGTCGGCAGATCGCGAGGCCGAGGCCTGTGCCGCCGTAGCGCCGCGTGGTCGAGCTGTCGGCCTGCGAGAAGGGCTGGAAGAGCGAGGCCTGCGCCGACGGCGCGATGCCCACGCCCGAGTCGCGCACCTCGAAGCGCATGACGTGCTCGTCGCGCGATGACGACCCGCACATCGCCCGCACGACCACCTCGCCTTCGCGGGTGAACTTCAGCGCGTTGCCGACGAGGTTCACCAGCACCTGCCGGAGGCGCGAGGGGTCGCCGCGGAGGCGCGCGGGCGTCTCGGGGGAGGCCCACACGATGAGCTCGACGCCCTTGCGCGAGGCGAGCTCGCCGAAGATCGACGCGATGTCATCGAGCGTGCCGAGCAGGTCGAAATCGATCTCTTCTAGGTCGAGGCGCCCCGATTCGACCTTGGAGAAATCAAGAATGTCATTGATGACTGCGAGGAGGGCCTCGCCCGAGCGGCGCACGGTCTCGGCGTGGTCGCGCTGCTCGTCGGTGAGGGTCGTCTCGAGGAGCAGGCTGGTCATGCCGATGACAGCGTTCAGCGGGGTGCGAATCTCGTGGCTCATCACCGCCAGAAACTCGCCCTTCGCACGGCTCGCAGACTCCGCGTCGCTGCGCGCGCGGCGGAGCTCGTCGTCGGCCTGACGCTGCGCCGTCACGTCGCGGAACAGCAGCACGGCGCCCGCCACCACGCCCTTCTGCACCACCGGGTTGAGCACGACGTCGACCGGCACCACGCGCCCGTCGACGGCGTGCAGCAGGCCGTTCTCGTCGCGCAGGGCCTCAGCCTGCGCGAGGCGCGCGAGGAGGTGGCCGTGGCCGATGGCGTGCGCCTCGCCCCCGTCGAGCACGTGGAGTTCGAAGCGCTCGAGCAGGCGCCGGCCCACGAGCTCAGACGCGTCGGCGCCCACGAGCCGCGCGCCCGCCACGTTGAGGAGCACGAGGCGCCCGTCGCGGTCGAGGGCCCCGAGGCCGTCGCCGAGCGCGCTGATCACGGCGCGCAGCCGCTCCTGCTCGACCAGCTGGCGCGCCGAGGCCGCGCGCAGGTCGTCGTTGAGGTCGAGCATCTCACTCGACATGCGCTCGAGCGAGCGCTCGATGGTGTACCGGTCTCGCTCGAACTCGCCGTACGTGCGTCGCACCCGATCGAGCAGCGCGCGCCACTGCGCCTCGCTGGGAGGCGTGTCGGCGTCGAGCCCGAGCCGTCGGAGCTGGCGATCGAGAATGGTCTCCATAAGCGCGGCGATGTGATCGCGAGGCGGCCCTCTGGTACACCGCGCGAGGGCGCGCTGTACAGCCCCCGCAGAGCGCAAGCGCGCGCTGTGTAACGCGCGGGTTCATGTGCAAGACCTTACGCGGCGGTGAGCGTCAGCGGCAGCAGCCGCCGTTGGTGCTGGTGACCGTGTAGTTCCACGTGGCCGACGCGCTACCGAAGCTCGACGCGCAGAGGCGCGCGATACCCGTCGCCGTCGCGGTGCACGTGCACGACGACCCGAGTGCGCACGCGTCGTCGTTGGAGCAGCTGCACGCCCCCGACACCGCGAGGTACGGATCGCCCGAGTAGCTCCCGCAGGTCGAGATCGTGTAGGTGCGCCCGGCCACGACGTTGAACGTGTACGTGCGCAGGCACGTGAACCCGCTGTCGCCGAAGCTCCCGCTGCCGCTGAAGCCCGTGTTGCACGTCGTGGTCGCGCACGAGCACGCGCCCCCCACGCAGGTCGCCGACGCCGCGCACGCGTTGCCGCACGCGCCGCAGTTGGCGCGATCGGTGGCGACGCTCACGCACGCACCGCCGCAGAGCGCCTGCCCTGCGGGACATCCGCAGGCGCCGCCGGAGCAGCTCGTCCCGGTCGCGCAGACGTTGCCGCAGCTCCCGCAGTTGGCGCGATCGGTGGCGACGCCCACGCACGCGCCGCCGCAGAGCGTCTGCCCTGCAGGACACGCGCACGCGCCGCCCGCGCAGCTCATCGCCGCCGCACACGCGTTGCCGCAGCTCCCGCAGTTGGCGCGGTCGCGCGCGAGATCGACGCACCCGCCACCACAGGGGGCCTGCCCCGCAGGGCAGCCGCACGCGCCCGCGGTGCAAACCTGCCCCGCCGGACAGGCCGCGCCGCACGCACCGCAATGGGCCGCATCGGCCTGCAGGTCGACGCAGGTCATCGCGCCGTCGACCAGGCAGACCGCGCGGCCCGGCGCACACGGGATCGCGCAGACGCCCGCGGTGCACACCTGCCCTGCAGAGCACGCCACGCCGCAGGCGCCACAGTTCGCAGGGTCGGCCTGCAGGTCGACGCACGCGCCCGGCGCCGCACCGCAGCGCGCCGCGCCCGTACCGCAGGTCGTGAGGCACGCCCCCTCGGAGCACGCGGTGCCCGTCGGGCACGCCACGCCGCACGCGCCGCAGTGGGCGTCGTCGCGCGAGGTGTCGACGCAAACGCCAGCGCACTCGACCTGCGGGGCGCGGCACATCGGTCCGACGTCGAGAGGCGTCACGTCGACCGCCGCCGCGTCGTCGGCGTCGAGCCCCGCGTCGGCGTCGAGGGACTTCGCGTCGGGCTCCGCGTCGAGGGGCTTCGCGTCGGGCTCCGCGTCGAGGGGCTTCGCGTCGACCTCGTCGGCGTCGTCGGGGAGCACGCCGTCGGGTACCCCGAGGCCTCGCGCGCACCCTCCGAGCACGATGGAAAGCACAACGCAGTACCCGCGGAAGCCCCTCCGAGATCGACGCT
>CANMAT010000520.1 GCA_947494865.1 Deltaproteobacteria bacterium | reverse complement strand
GCGGCTTCATCGCGAGAATCTCGTCGACGTGCGCGGGCAGCGCCTCGGCGCGGCGAAACACGTCGACCACGTCGACGGGCACGGTGAGCTCGGTGAGCGAGCCCACGACGGCAACGCCCCACAGCGTGCGCCCGACGAGCGTGCCGTTCACCGGCAGGACGGTGTACCCACTATCGTGCAGGTAGTCAGGCACATAGAACGCGGGGCGCTGCGCTTCGAAGTGGGCGCCGAGCACGGCGACGGTGCGCGCCGTGCGGAGAATGGAGGCGATCGCGGGCGGCACCATCGCGGCTACACCTTGAGGTCGGCGAAGCGCTCGCGGAGCAGCGTGCCGGCGGCGTCGCCCGCGCAGTGGTCGCAGTAGCCGTAGCGGTCTTTGAGCATCGCGAGGGTGGCCTCGGCGCGGCGGCGGCCGTCGGCGTCGAGCCCCGCGCCCTCGTCGGTGATGAGCACCATGAGGTCGCGCGTGCTGAGCACCACCTGCTTGCGATGCTCCTGGAAGAAGACCTCTTTCAAGCGCTGGATGTAGTTCGGAAACAGCGTCGCGTAGGGCACCTTCTGGCCCGAGTGGTCGATGGCCCACGCGGCCACGCGCGAGATCACGTTGCGACGAAACTCCTCGGGGCTGCCCGTGGCCACGAGCTGGCGCTCGATGTCTTTCATCATGGCCTCGTCGGGCGGGTCGTCGCGGCCGGTGAGCTTGTTGCGAATCTTCTCGCCCTTCATCTGCGCCGACACGTTGAACACGTAGCGCTCGAAGCCCTCGACGTAGCGCGCCTCGTCGACGAGCCCCGTGGCGCTGCGCATCTCGTCTTCGAGGCGGTCGACGAGCCGATCGCGGAGCACCTTCTGGAAGTACTTCGGGTCGTGGTAGCCGCCCGCGACGGTCTCCTGCCGGAGCCATTCGAACTCCGACTTGCGGTTGCAGAGGTCGGCGATGCGCTCGAGCACGGCGAAGGGCGAGAGGCACTTGTACCCGGCGTGCTGCGCGGCATCGAGAATGACCCCGCGCATCTCGCGCGGCGAGGCCCCGGTGCGGCCCTCGTAGTTCGGGTACACGTCGCTCTCGTGGTAGAGGGCGCCGATGTTGGCGCGCAGCTCCTTGGCCTGCTCGCCCGCGAGGCGCGAGGGCACGGCGCCGCTCGCGTAGAGGTCGGCCTTCTCGATGGGGGTGAGCTCCGCGGCGAGCGTGGCGAGCGTGCGCGCGAAGCGGTCGGTGGTGGGCTTGCGCATGCGCGTGAGCACCGCGAACACCGCCGCGAGCTCGGTGGCGTGGGGCGCCACGTGACGGCGCACGCCGGGGATCGCCTGGGCGTCGTAGATGGCCTTCTCGGCCGTCCAGTCGGTGAGGTAGGGCGCGCGCACGAGGTCGAGGCGACCGCGAAACGACGCGAACTCCGGGTGCTCGCGGAACGCGTCGAGGTGCCCCTCGTTGGTGCTCCCCACGAGCACGAGGTTGGGCACGAGGTTCGAACTGTCGAGCGACACCTCGCCGGTCTCGATCATGAGCAGCAGGTACTTCCAGTGCTCGAGCGCGCGCTT
The DNA here is from genome assembly GCA_947494865.1 of Deltaproteobacteria bacterium. Lineage (GTDB taxonomy): Bacteria > Myxococcota_A > Polyangia > Polyangiales > CAISKJ01. Next base: position 2,663 of record CANMAT010000520.1, on the reverse strand, counting down.
GAGGAGGTCGGAGTATTCGAGCAGCCCGCCCGCGGCGTCGACGAGCTCGCCCGATGGTTCGAAGAGCGTGGTGTTCTGCAGCGACGGAGGGAGCGCCGCGAGCGAGCGCGACGCCGTGACCTGCCGCTCGCGCGCGTCGACGGCCATCTGCGGCCCGAGGGTGACGGCCCCTACGCGGTAGCGCCGCGAGACGTACCACCGCTCGATCTGCACGTGCGCGAGCGCCTTGCGCAGGTCGCCGCGGTACGCCGTGTGGAGCGCGTTGAACACCTGCTGGCACTTGTGACAGGGCCCGCCCTTCCACAGCTCGAGGGGCACCTGCGCGGCGGCGTCGGGCCCGAGCGTCTCGCGCAAGAGCGCCTGGCGCATGGGCACCGGGAGCAGCAAGAGCGGGTGGTCGCGCAGCTCGCAGAGCACCTTGGCGTCGATGGCGCCCTCGTCGAGGTGCGCGTAGCTGTCGCCGACGCGCAGGCCCTCGTCGCTGCTCGACGAGGCGCCGAAGCCGATGCGCCCGCCGTCGGCGCCTTTGCCGCGCGGAAACACCCAGTGGTAGCGGTAGAGGGCGCCGTCGTCGGCGGCGGAGTAGTTCTCCATCGCGCGCATGAGGCACGCCACGAAGGTGCTCTTGGCGCTGCCGTTGGGGCCGTGCAGGAGCACCAGGCGGTTCACCCTCCCCTGCCGCGTGAAGTTCGACAGCGCGCGGTAGAGCTCGGCTTGAATGGCCTCGTGGCCTACGAGGGCCTCACGCTTCCCCGCGTCGTCTTCCCACGGGAGGTCGAAGAGCTTCCACCGGGTGAACTTGCCGTACGCCTTCTCGACGGTGACGGTGCCATAGTGGTCGAACATGTCGCGCAGGTAGCGCGCCGCGTCGCGCGTGAAGCGCTGCGGGGCGGCGCCGAGGAGCGCGAGGTACTCGTCGTAGCTCAGCACGCGGCGGGCGCTCTGGAAGCGCTCGCGCTCCTCGTCGAAGAGGGCGTAGAGACTCGTTGTGAGGTCGGCCATCGTGGCCGCGAGACTACGCGCTCCCCCCGGTGGGCGAAAGCCCGAGCAGCCGCCCCGCGCGCTCGCCCTCACCGCGCGCGAACACCCGCCGAATCGAGGGTGAGAGCACCGAGAGGTCGATCCAGAGGGCGTCGCGCGGCACGGCCTCGGGAAAGCGGTCGGCCCACTCGACCACCACCACGGCCCCGGCGTTGGCTTCGAAGAGCCCCACCTCGCGGAGCTCGTCGACGTCGCCCAGTCGGTAGAGATCCGCGTGCACGAAGGGCACCCGGCCCGCGTGCTCTTGCACGAGGGTGAAGGTCGGCGAGGTGACCCGCACCGTGGGTGACACCCCCGCGCCGTGCGCGAGGTGCTGCGCGAGAAAGGTCTTGCCCGCGCCGAGTCCGCCCACGAGGGCGATCACGTCGCCGGCCTCGGCGCGCGCGCCCACGCGGTGGCCGAAGCGCCGAATGGCCGTGCGACCGGCCTCGAAATCCATAGAGAACATCGCGCACCGTTCTGCCACCGATCGCGGGCCAAAGGGAAATTGATCCGGTGCGATGCTTGACCGGGCGCGGCCTCCCGCGGCAATGGTCGACGTTAGCCCGACGCGCCTTCGCGTCGGCTCTTCTCTTGGCTGGAGGTCGCGCATGAAGCGCTCTTTCTGGATGATGTTCATGATGCTCGGCGCCGCGGCCTGCTCGGCGCGCGGGAGCACCGGCGGCTCCGCTGGCCCCGAAGACGCCGACACCCCCGCGGACGTGAAGTCCCCGGACGTGCTCACCCCCGAAGACGTGCCCGCCGTCGACGTGATCACCCCCGAAGACATCGCGTCGCCCGACGTGGTCGTCCCCGAAGACATCGCGTCGCCCGACGTGCCCGCGGTCGACGTGCCCGTCGCGCCCGACTCGACCACGCCCCGCTGCACGCGCGACAGCGAGTGTACAGGCTCTACGTGGTGCGACGCCGCGACGGGCGCCTGCACGCCCATCGCGTGCACGCCGGGTCGCGTGTCGTGCGTGACGGGCTCGCGCCTCCGCACCTGCAACGCCCGCGGCTCGGCCTTCTCCGAGATGGACTGCCCCGGCGGCTGCGCGGGCGGCGTGTGCACCGGCGGTATGACCACCTGCATGGCGCCGATGACCGAGTGCGGCGGCGCGTGCGTCGCGGTGCAGAGCGACCCCGCCAACTGCGGCGCGTGCGGCGTCGCCTGCGCCGCGGGGCAGACCTGCGCCGCGGGCGTCTGCACGGGAGGCACGGAGGTATGCACGCCGCCGCTCCGGCGCTGCGGCGCGCTCTGCGTCGACGCGCAGAGCGACCCCGCCAACTGCGGCGCCTGCGGGCGCGCGTGCCTCGCCGGGCAAACCTGCACGGCAGGCGCGTGCGCGGCGGTGGGCACGGGCCCGTCGCTCCGCATCGAGTCGCTCGGCTCGACGTCGTGCGCCGTGCTCGAGCACGCCGCCGTCACGGGCGACGACCGCGGCGGCATCGCCATGGGCGCGACGGGGCTCTTCTACTCGGGCGACACGGCGACGGGGCGCTTCGACCTCGACACGCTCGCGGGCGTTACGACGGGCCGCGTGTACGACGGCCTCGTGAGCAACCTGCGCGCGGGCACGGTGTACAACCTCGCCACGGCGTCGGGCGGGATCGTCGGCACCGCCACGGGCGGAACCATCACG
>CANMAT010000519.1 GCA_947494865.1 Deltaproteobacteria bacterium | reverse complement strand
GGCGTGCGGGGCTTCGCGCTCGACGATCGGCACCTGCACATCGCCGAGACCGCCGACGACGCCGCGCGCGCCGTGCTCGAGGCGTGGCGCTCCCCAGCGGCCTCCGACGCGCGCGCGCACGCCGCCCGCGCGGTCGCCGCGACGCTCGACTGGGACATCCTCGGCGAGCGCTTCGCACGCCTCGTCATGGGCGCCGTCGACGCGAAGAGGGCGTCGTGACGCCCGCGTGCTCACTGTGCCAGAGCCCCTGCGCAGCGCGCTTTCGCAAGGGCGACTACGCGGTGCACCGCTGCGCCAGGTGCGACCTCGAGTTCGTGTGGCCGACACCGTCGCCCGACGAGGTGCGCGCGGTGTACGAGCGCGGCTATTTCACGGGCGAGGGTCACGGCTACAACGACTACTTCGGCCGCGAGCGCGACGTCGCCATGCGCAAGGCCGCGACGCGCCTCGACGCCCTCGCGACGCTCGGCTACCGCGCGGGTGCGTTGCTCGATTTCGGCTGCGCCGCAGGGTATTTCGTCGAAGCTGCCAGAGACCGCGGGTGGACCGCGTTCGGCGTCGAGCCGTCGCCCGAGGCGCAGCGCGGGTGGAGCGACGCGGTGCGCCCCTACGTGGCGAGCGACCTCGACGCGCTGCGATCGCACGCTCCCTTCGATGTGATCGCGGCGTGGGACGTGCTCGAGCACCTCCCCGACCCGCTCGCGACGCTGCGCGCGCTGCGCGGGCTCGCGCGCGACGGGTCGATGTTCGCCGTCGTGGTGCCCGTGATCGGCAACGTGAACACGCGCATCGCACCCCTCACGTGGGATCAGTACAAGCCCCCGGAGCACCTGTGGTTCTTCTCGCGCGCCTCGATGCGCGCGACGCTGCTGCGCGGCGCCGACGCGCGGGTCGTGCGAGAAGACGTGGCCTGGTCGCGGCCCTCGCGCTTCGTCGACATCGATCGCACCGCGCGCGGGTCGTGGACGCGCGCGGCGCGGGCGATCGACGGGGCGATCCACCGCGCGGCGAGTGTGGTAACCCCCTCGGCCACGGTCGACTCGATGGCATTCTACGCAAAGGTGGGCGCGTGAGGCGCGTGGTACAGCTCGCGGCCTCGGCCGCGTGGGGCGGGGCCGAGCAGATGGCAGACACCGTGCGCGGCGAGTTCGAACGCAACGGGTGGGACGCGCGCATCGAGCTCCCCTTCGCGCGCGACGAACAGTGGAGCGCCGCCACCCCGAGGCCCATCCCCTGGTGGCGCTGGGCGCTCACCGCCGACACCGCCGGCGACATCGTGCACGCGCACCTCCCGTGGCCCGACCGCGTGGGGCCCGCGCTCGTCGCGGCCCGCGGGCGCCCGCTCGTCGTCACGTTTCAGCTCCTGCCGCCGCCCGATGCGTGGCCCCGCGATCGGTGCTTTCACGTCCCGTCGAAGACGATGCTGCGCCTCGCGGGCGCGCTCCGGTCGCGCGTGCGCTGGGTGGCCCTGTCGCGCGCCGACGCGCGCACGCTCGAGCCCCTGCTGGGCGCCGCGGTGACGGTCGTTCGCAACGCGCCGCCCGCGCCGCGCACCGCGCCCGATCCGTTGCCGTGGCCCGACGGGGCGACGCGCTTGCTCTCGGTGGGTCGACTCGATCGGCAGAAGGGCTTCGACGCGATGCTCCGCGCGCTCGCGGCCCCGGAGGTGCGCGCCCTCCCGTGGCACTGGAACGTCGTCGGCGAGGGGGGCGAGCGCGCCGCGCTCACCGAACAGGCGGCCTCGCTGGGGCTCGGCGAGCGCGTGTCGTTCGTGGGCGCGCGCCCTGCCATCGACGGCTTCTGCCGCGCCGAGCTGGTGCTGTCGCCGAGCCGCTACGAGGGCATGCCGCTGGTGCCCCTCGAGGCCGCCGAGGCGGGCGTCGCGGTGCTCGCCTCGACCATCGACCCGCACGAAGAGCTCTACGAGCGCGTCCCCGATTGCCTCCTCGCGCGCGACGAGCGCGCATGGCCCGCGACGATCGCCCGATGGATCACCGACGGCGAACTCCGCGGCCGCATGCGCGTCGCGCAGCGTGAGGTTCTCGGCGAGAATCCGCGCCGCGCGATGTTCACCGCGTACGAGACCCTCTACCGTCAGCTTCTCGCATGAGCCTCTGGTACGCGCCCAACCCCGTTCCGTATCGGCCGCACCCGGCGACGTGGCGCCAGCCGCTGCACCTGCATCTCGCCCCGATGTGGCAGGCGCTCGCGCGCGTGCTCCCCACGCTCTCGGGCCGCGTGCTCGACGTGGGCTGCGGGTCGAAGCCCTACCGCGGCCTCTTCGGCCCCGCCGTGACCGAGTACGTCGGCCTCGACCGCGAGGGCCCCCACGCGACCCCCGACGTCCTCGGCGACGCGCACGCCCTCCCCTTCGAGGCCGCGCGCTTCGACGCCGTCGTGTCGTTTCAGGTGCTCGAGCACGTCGAGCGCCCCGTCGAGTGCCTGGGCGAGATCGCGCGCGTGGTGGCGCCCGGCGGCGACGTGGTGTTCACCGTGCCCGGCGTGTGGCCCGACCACGAGGTGCCCCACGATCACTGGCGCTTCACGCGCTACGGGCTCCAAGGCGCGGTGCGCGCCGCGGGGCTCGAGCAGGTCGAGCTGGCGCCGCTCGGAGGCCTGTGGTCGACGCTCGGGCAGATGGCGTGCCTCGAGCTCGACCGCTCGCTCGCGGGGCGCGCGCTCATCCCGCTGGTGAACCTCGCCGCCCGCGCGCTCGACCCCACCGCGCGCGAGAAGCTCGTGATGAACTGGCTCGTCCACGCCCGACGCCCGCGATGAGCGAGCACGCGTCGACGGGAGCCGCGCTCCTCGAGCGCATCACGCGCGAGACCGCCCGCTTCGCCACGCTGCAGGTCTTCGGCGCCTTCGTCACCGGCGCGGCCACGCTCATTCTCGCGCGCCTGCTCGACCCCCGCGCCTTCGGCGTCTACGCCATCGGCACCTTCTTTCTCGGCCTCGGCTCGCTCCTCGGCGACGGCGGCCTCGGCGCCACGCTCCTCCGCAAGAAGGGCGACGTCACCGACGACGAGTACCACGTCACCGCCACGTTTCTCTTCGCCCTGGGCGCGGCGCTCGCCGTGACATTCTTCGTCACTGCTCCCTTCATCGCCGCCTACAATCACCTCACGGCGCGCGAGGGCGCGGTGCTCCGCGCGATGGCGCCGCTCTTCCTCGCGGGGCCCCTGCGCGCGGTGCCGTACATCCGCCTCGAGCGCGAGCTCCGCTTCGGCGAGATCGGGCGCATCGAGCTCCTCTCGCTCATCGCGCGCCAGCTCGCGGCGATCGCCTTCGCGTGGGCCTTCGGCGGCGCGTGGGCCCTCGCGGGCGCGCAGATCACCGGCATGCTCTCGCAGCTCGCGCTCGCCTACATGGTGTCGCCGGGCGCGCCGAAGCTCCTGTGGCGCCCCGCGGTGCTCGCCCCCCTCCTCGGCTACGGCGTGCGCGTGCAGGCGCTCGGCATCGCGGCGTTCTTCAAAGACAACATCTCCGCGGCGCTCCTCGGCCGCCTCGTGGGCCCGCAGGCCGTCGGCGTGTTCGACTTCGGCGTGAAGTACGCGCAGCTCCCCGTGCTCGCCGTCAACGCCCTCGCGCGCGTGCAGCTCCCCGCGTACGCGCGCTTCGAAGCGCACGACCCCGCGCTGCACCGCGCCGTCGCCACCGTCACGCGCACGGCGCTCCTCCTCGGCGTCGCGATGCTCGTCACCATGAGCGCGGGCGCGTCGTCGATCATTCCCTTCGCCTATGCGCCGCGTTGGATCGAGAGCGTGCCCGTCGTGTGGGGCCTCTTGCCCAACATGGTCGGCGGCCTCGTCGCTGGGCCGCTCTTCACCCTGCTCCAGGCGCAGGGGCGCGCGGGCCTCGCGCTTCGGGCCTTCGCCGTGTGGACGCTCTCCACCTGGGCCCTCGTGCTCGCCGTGCGGCACCACGGGCTCGGCGCCATCGCCGCGGCCCACGGCGTCATCACGGTCGCCATGGTGCTGTGGCTCATCGCGTGGGCGGGGCACCACATGGGCCGCCCGCTTTGGCGCTTCTACGTAGGCCCGGTGAGCGCGGGCCTCGGCGCCGTAACGTTGGTGTTCGCCGCGCGCCGCGTAGCGCCGTGGATGCACGCGGGCTGGGCGTCGGCCCTCGCCGCCCTCGCTTCGTACGTCGGGCTTCTGATGGTGATCGAGGGGCGGCGCACGCGCGACGACGTGGCGTCGCTGGTGCGCG
>CANMAT010000518.1 GCA_947494865.1 Deltaproteobacteria bacterium | reverse complement strand
GAGCTTCAAGAGCCCGTCGGCCTCTTCGGGGCGCAGCGCGAGGGCCTTGCGAAGCGCCTCGACGGCGTCTTCGTGGCGGGTCATCGATTGGTAGGCGGTGCCGAGGTTGAAGAGCGCTTCGAAGTGCGACGGGTCGATGCGCGAGGCCTGCCGGTAGCTCTCCACGGCCTCGACGAAGCGGCCCATGCGCGCGTACATCTGCGCGAGCTGGTAGTGGGCGTCGACGAGCTCGGGCTTGATCTGCACGGCCTTCTTGAAGGCCTCGGCCGCCGCGTCGTTCTTGTCGAGGGCTGCGCTCACCACGCCGAGCTGGTGCTGCGCCTCGGCGTAGTCGCCCTTCAGGCGCGTGGCCTGCTTGAAGGCGTCTTCCGAGTCGCTCAGGTTGCCGAGCTCTTTCTCGAACTGCCCGAGCGTGAAGTGAAAGCCCGGCTCGTACGGCTTGAGGCGAATGGCCTGGCGAATGGCCTGGGCGGCCTCCTTGGGGCGCCCGAGGTCTTTGTACACGGTGCAGAGCGTGTTGTAGGCAGGGGCGCAGTCGGGGTCGAGCTTCGTGGCCTTTTCGAGGGCCTCGACGCTCTCCTGCATGGACCCTACGGCGTGGCACGAGACGCCGAGGCCGACGAAGTACATCGGGTCGTCGGCGCGGCGGCGAATGGCCTCGCGGAAGTTGGTGACGGCCTCGACGTGGACGCCCATGGACTGGTTGGCGAAGCCGAGGCCCGCGTGCGCCTCGGCCTCGTCGGGGGCGATGCGCACGACCTCGTTCCAGTACCCGCGGGCCTCTTTCTGCCGGTCGAGGCGGGCCAGGAGGCGGGCCATCGCGCGGTGCGTCGAGGCGCGATTGGGGTCGAGCTCGATGGAGCGGCGCCACTGGAGCAGCGCGTCGTCGTTGCGGTTCTGCGCGTGGAGCGATTCGCCGTAACGAAAGAGGTCTTCGGCGGTGCCGGGCTCCACGGCGAAGAGGTGCTCGAAGGTGCGGACGGCCTCGGGGTACCGCTGCACGCCGTGGTACGCCTGCGCGAGGTTGCGGAGGATCTCGCCGTCGCCGGGGCGCTGCTCGTTGGCGCGCTCGAGGAAGGGCACGGCGTCACGGTAGTCGCTCGCCTGCACGTGCACGATGCCCACCTCGGCGGTGGCCGCGGTGAAGTCGGGCCGCAGGCGCAGGGCCGTGCGGTAGGCCGACGAGGCGTCGGCGAACTGCCGCTGGCGGGCGAGCGCCTGGCCGAGCTTGTACCAGGCCTCGGCGTGGTCGGGCTTGATGCGAACGGCGTTGCGGAGGCCCTCGATGGCAGGATCCCACTCGTCGCGCAGGGCGTAGGCCAGCGCGATGTTGTAGTAGGCGTCGGCGTAGTTGGGGTCGAGCGCGATGGCGCGGCGGTGCTGCTCGATGGCCTCGTTGAGCTTCGCGGCGTTGCGAAACGCGACCCCGAGCTGGTTGCGCTTGAAGGGGTCGTTGGGGCGAACCAGAAGGGCGGTCTTCAGGTTCTCGATGGTCTTCTCGAGCCGGTCGTCCATGAAAGCGCTCGCGCAGGGCCCCTCATGAGGGGTGTCAGAAGGGTCGTCGGGGCGGCGCGATGTTCACCCTTCCGGCGGGCTCCTGTCACCCTCGAACGCATCGTCGCGCGCGGTCGGTGCGCCCGCGGCGAAGACGCGCGATGATGCGAGCCGGAGGTATTCTTCGCCCATGAGACCGATGCTCGTCCCCTGCCCCGCGTGTGAGCGCCACGTGAAGTCGGGCGCCGCCGCGTGCCCCTTCTGCGACCGACCCCTCGGCGGCCCCGCGCGCGCCGACAGCGTGCCCGACACCCGCGGGTGGAAGCGCGCGGCCGTCTTCACCTTCGGCGCAGCCCTCACCGTCGCCGGCTGCAGCTCGACCGCCACCGGGTCCGACGCCGCGCCGCAAGACACCGCCGCCGACACGGCCCTCGTCGACACGGCGCCCGCCGACAACGCCCCCGTCGACGCCGCCCGCGACGCGCCCGAAGACGACAACGGCGGCGTGGCCCCGCCCTACGGCATCCCCCCGGAAGACGCCGGCCCCCCCGACAACGGGAGCATGAAGGCCGACTACGGCGCCCCGCCCCCGCGCGACGCCGGCATCGACTGACCGCTACGGCCAGCGCGCCGCGAAGGCCACGTGGGCCTCGCCGTCGAGCATCGCGGCCGCGTCGCCCGCCTCGATCACCGCGCGGCGGTACCCGCTCGACACGCGCGTGATGGTCACCACCCGCGCCTCGACCACGAAGTGCAAGCGCCATGACTTCTCGGCGATCATCACGCCGCCCTCATGGTCGCGCACGATGCGGCGGTAGGGGTGCAGCGCGGGGTCGCGCGCGAGGGCGGGCCCGGCCACGTCGCCCACGATCACCCCGTGGGCGTCGCGCAGGTGCGCGCGCTGACAGTCGGCGAGCGCGCTCCAGCGCACCTCGTAGCGCGCCGCGGCGCCCTCGTGGTCGGCCTGCTCCACCTCGTCGAGCCAGCCCGCGCGCGAGCCCGGAAACGCGTCGGCGTAGGGGATGTACGGCTTGACGTCGAGCACCGGCGTGCCGTCGAGGAGGTCGACGTCGGCCACGCGGAGCGTGCGGCCGCGCACCTCCAACAGTCGCAGCACCGAGAGCCCCAGCGGGTTGGGCCGGTGGGGCGAGCGCGTGGCCAGCACGCTGCGCTTCGTGCGGCCGCCGCGCGGGGGGAGCACCCGCGGCTTCCACGTGGTGTTGCGGTGAAACCACACGACCACCCAGATGCGCTCGAAGCCCGCGAGGTCGGCCACGGCCTGCTCCATGTTCATGCCAGGGGCGAGCTCGATGGTGCCCTCGCACCCCTCGGGCGCGGCGCCTGGCTGCCGCGGCGCGCGGTAGCGGTCGGTGTACGGCGTGCGAATCACCCCGATCGGGCGGAGCGTGAGAGGGTCCACGCGCATCGGTTATCACAGCGCGGCGAAAGTGTTGTCACCGACGCGCCGCCGTCGGCGTACCCGCGGCCTCGCAACTCCACAACCGACGGAGCCCACTCCCATGACCCACCGACCCTCGCACTTCGTGACGCGCTTCGTGATGTGCCTCGCGACGCTCGCCGCGTGCACGCGCACCTCGACCGAGTCGCTCAGGACCGTTGCGCCCGCCGCCGCGATGCCCGCGAGCGCCGCCGCGGCGGCGTCCGACGCGGCGGTTCCGCCCGTGGGCGAGCGCCTCACGCTCTCGAACGATGCGTGGCGCCAGCGGCTCACGCCCGAGCAGTATCACGTGCTCCGCGAAGAGGGCACCGAGCGCGCCTTCACCGGCGCCTACTGGGACAACCACGACCGCGGCACCTACGTGTGCAGCGGCTGCGGCGCGCCGCTGTTCTCGTCCGAGGCGAAGTTCGACTCGGGCACCGGCTGGCCGAGCTACTGGCAGCCGATCGAGCCCGGCCGCGTCGAGGAGCGCCGCGACGAGACCCTCGGCATGGCGCGCGTCGAGGTGCACTGCGCCCGCTGCGGCGGCCACCTGGGGCACGTCTTCGACGACGGCCCGCAGCCTACCGGCAAGCGCTACTGCATCGATTCGGTGTCGCTCAGCTTTCACCCCGCGCGCTGAGTCCACCCGCGCGCGTCGCTCGCCGGCGCTTGGATGCGAGAAGATGCGCCCCCCGTGCGCCAGGGGCCGCGGTATCTTCGCGCGCATGAAGCGTTGCCCCTTCTGCGCCGAAGAGATCCAAGACGCCGCCATCAAGTGCCGCCACTGCAACTCGATGCTGCAGGGCGACCCTGCCACGACGTCGGCCACGGGCGGCGCCCCCGCGCGGAACATGGAGCCCGCGCGCCCCCTCTTCGACGGCTCGCCGTCGTGGAAGGGTGCCCTCCCGCGCTACGCGGGCGTCGCGCTCCTCGGCGTCGTAGGGGTCGTGGGCGGCGCGGTGGGGGTGATGTCGGCGCCGCCGTGGGGGGCGCTCGTGGGCGTGCTCGCCGTCGTGTCGCTGGCGCTCTTCGGCGTGATGGAGTTTCGACGCCGCGCGATGCGCTACCGCGTGACCACCCGCACCATCGACATCGAGAGCGGCATTCTCAACCGCAAGATCGACACGCTGCAGCTCTGGCGCGTGCGCGACGTCGAGTTTCGGCAGACGTTCTCGCAGCGCCTCTTCGGCGTGGGCACCATTCGGCTGCTCACCCACGACGCGCTCAACCCCGAGGTGGTGCTCGCCGGCGTGGCCGACGCGCGCGGCGTGTTCGACGAG
>CANMAT010000517.1 GCA_947494865.1 Deltaproteobacteria bacterium | reverse complement strand
TCGCCGAGAAAGGACGTAAGTCTCTCCTTCTGGTAGGCCTTCATGCCGAAGCTCCAGAGGAGCCACGCGCCCAGTCCGCCGCCGCCGAAGAGGCTGAGCAGCGTGCGGCGGTCGATGCGCACGAGCGACAGCACGCTCACCGACACGAGCCCCACGATGAGCGCGGTGCCCAGGTCGGGCTGCGCCATGATGAGCCCCAGCGGAAGGCCGATGAGCGCGCCGGGGAGTATGAGGTCGCGCAGCGTCCATTTCTCGCTGCGGTTGTCGCGATGGATGTACCGCGCCACCGCGAGCATGAGGCTCAGCTTTACGAACTCGCTCGGTTGAAACAGAAAGCTCCCGAGCTTGATCCACCGGTGCGTGCCGCGAATGCTGGTACCCAGAAGAAACACCAGCACCAGCGAGGCGATGGAGCCCGTGTAGGCCGCGTAGGCGTAGCGCTCGTAGACCTTGTAATCGATCGAGGCGACGATGACCGCCGTGGCCGCGCCGAGGGCCAGCCAGTAGATCTGCTGAATGTACAGCTCGCTGCGCGCGCCCACGTGGGCGCTCGTGGCCGAGTAGAGGTTCACCACGCCCACCGTGGCCACCATCGACACGACCAGAAAGAGCGGCCAGTCGAACTGATCACGGAGGCGGTATTGGAGCGAGCGTACCATCGGTGCCTCTTCAGTGCTGCCGCCGCGCGGCCTCGCGCGCCTGCGCTGCGGTAACGGTGGGGAGCGCCAGGCCCGGTCGGATGCGCGTGAACCAGTCGCGCACCACCTGAGAGACCACCGGGGCGGCCTCGTGACCGCCCGATCCGCCGTGCTCGACGAGCACCACGAAGGCGATCTCGGGGTTGTCGGCGGGCGCGAAGCCGGCGAACCAGGCGTGGTCGCGGTTCTCGTACCAGTTGCGCCGCGGGTCGCCGTGCGGGAGCGAGGCGTGCGACACCTGCGCCGTGCCCGTCTTGCCCGCGATGGTGACCTCCGAGAGCACCGCGTTGTGGGCCGTGCCCGCCGCGTCGGCCACCACGCCCGCGAGCGCCAACGTGACGCGCTGGAGGTTCGCGGGGCTCACGTCGACGTGCCGTCGCACGGTGGGCGAGAAGGTCTGAATCACGTCGCCGTCGGGGCCCTCGACGCGCTCGACGATCTGGGGGACGTAGAGCGTCCCGCCGTTGGCGAGGGCGGCGTAGGCCATGGCCATCTGGAGCACCGTGGTGCGCGTGTTGCCCTGCCCGATGGCCATGTTGAGCGAGAAGCCCGTGCGAAACTGGCCGAAGTTCTGAACGTACCAGGCGCGCGTGGGGATGAAGCCCGGCGTCTCTTGATTGATGCCCACGCCGGTGCGATGCCCGAGCCCAAACTCGTTGGCCATGCGCGCGATGAGATCCATCGAGATGGTCTCGGCGAGGGTATAAAAATAGATGTTGCAGCTCTCTACGAGGGCGCGCCGCAGGTTCACGATGCCGTGGTTGTGCTGGCAGCGAAACACGCGCCGGCCGATCTCGTGGCGGCCGTTGCAGCTCACCTGCGTGCGCTCGTCGATCACCTGCGCCTCGAGGCCCGACAGCGCCGCGAAGGGCTTGAAGGTCGAGCCCGGGTAGTAGCTCTCGTAGATCGTTTTATCGATGCGCGGGTGGTAGGGGTTCTCGTCGATCTCGCGCGCCAGCGCCGCGGGGATGCCCGTGGTGAGAAGATTGGGATCGATGGAGGGGCGCGAGTAGAGGGCCATCACGCGGCCCGTGCGCACGTCGACCACGGCCGCCGCGCCCGACGGGTGGCCGCGAAACGCGCGGTCGATGGAGCGCATGAGCTCCATGTCGAGGGAGAGCACCAGGTCGCGGCCGGGGACGGGCTCGAGGTGCCGGTCGGGCGCCTCGTTGGCGGTGGGCTCGCGGGCCGAGAGCATCATGCCGCGCACGTCGTGTTCGAGGCGCAGCCACCCGCGGCGACCGCGCAGAATGCTCTCCCACGCGCGCTCGAGGCCCGAGCGGCCGATGCGCTCGCCGGGCCTGTAATCACGGTCTTGATACTCGGTGAGGTCGTCGGCGTTCACCTCGTTGAGAAAGCCGATGGTGTGCGACGCGAGCTCGCCGAAGGGGTACTGCCGCACGGGCACGCCGAACACCTGCACGCCGGGGAGATCCGCGCGGTGCGTCTCGACGAGGGCGAGCGCCTCGCGGCCGATGTCGGCGCGCGCGAGCACCTGGTGAAAGCGCCGCGGCCCCTCGGCCCCGCGGATGCGATTCTCGAGGCGGTCGCGCTCGTCGCGCCCGAGGCCGAGATACTCCGCGAAGCGGGGGAAGTTCTCCGTGCGGAACATCCCGGGCACGACGTAGACGTTGTAGCTCGGGCGGTTGGTGGCGATCACGCGGCCGCGCGCGTCGCGGATGATGCCGCGCGTGGTGGGCAGGTCGATGCGCCGCAGCACGTTGTCTTCGGCCATGCGCGACCAGCGCGCGCTCTCGACGATCTGCACCATGAAGAGCCGCACCAGCAGCGCGAAGACGCCGAGCCCGACGAAGATCGACATCCAGCGGATGCGCTCGCGAAACTCGGTGACGGCTGCCTTGGGGGTGAGCTCCATACGTGTGCGGTTCGACCGCGTGAGGCCGCTGTTTCGCACAGCCCGCGCGATGTGTCGAGCGACGCGCCCGCGCGCGGATGTTCGGTCTACTCCTCGCGGTTCTTGCGGGGGCGCGGGAGGGCGTACTGCTCGAGCTTCGACACGAGCGCGCGGCGCGAGATGCCGAGCTGCGCGGCGGCGCGCGTCTGGTTGCCCGCGCAGCGCTCGAGCGCGTCGATGATGCGCTGGCGCTCCACCACGCTGAGCGCGTCGCGCAGGTCGTCGGGCAGGGGCGTCGCCTCGGGCGCGCTCACGGCGGGCGCGGCGGGCGAGGGGGCTGCCACCGCGGGGCGCATCTTGTCGAGGGGGAGGTGTTCGGTGGTGATGGTGCCGCTCGAGAGGAGCGCGGCGCGCGCGATCACGTTGCGCAGCTCGCGGATGTTGCCGGGCCATCGGTAGGACTCGAGCGCGCGCATGGCCTCGGGGCTGATGGTGGGCACCGGGCGCCCCGACTGCGCGGCCGACACGGCGGCGAAGTGGCGCGCGAGGGGCGCGATCTCGCGCACGCGCTCGCGCAGCGGCGGTATGGTGAGCGCGAAGCCGTTGAGGCGAAAGTAGAGGTCGCTGCGGTAGCGCCCGGCGGCGGCCTCGGCCTCGAGGTCGCGGTTGGTGGCCGCCACGATGCGCACGTTGACGGGGCGCGATTTGAGCCCGCCCACGCGGCGCACCTGCGCGTCTTCGAGCACGCGCAAGAGCTTGGCCTGGAGGGCCGGCGTGAGCTCGCCCACCTCGTCGAGGAAGAGCGTCCCCCCTTCGGCCGTCTCGATGAGCCCGGGCTTGGCCGTCGCGGCGCCCGAGAAGGCGCCTTTCTCGTAGCCGAAGAGCTCGCTCTCGAAGAGCGTCTCGGTGAGGGCCGCGCAGTTGACCTTCACGTACGGGTGCTCGCGCCGCGGCGAGCGTCGGTGCAACCGCTCGGCGAACACCTCCTTGCCCGCGCCCGTCTCGCCGAGGAGGAGCACGTGCACGGCGCCGTCGGCCACGCGGTCGATGAGGGCGTGGAGGCGCACCATCGCGGGGTCTTCGATCACGATGTCGCCCGCGGGCTGCGGCGCCGGCGCGACGGGCGCGACGGGCGAACCCGCGAGGGCGCAGAGCACGGTGCCCAGCTCGATCACGTCGCCGACGCGCACCGCCACGCGCGCGCCGCTCGCGACGGGGGCGCCGCGCACGCGGGTGCCGTTGGCGCTGCCGTGGTCTTCGAGCTGCACCGTCTCGCCGAGGTGCAGCGTCGCGTGGTGGCGCGACACCGAGCGGTCGTCGATGCGAAGGTCGGCCTCTTCCGAGCGCCCGAGGGTGACGGCGCCGCGCGCGGGCAGCGAGAGCATCTGCGGGCCGCTCGTGGTCACCACCCGGAGCTGGAGCCCCGCGCCCGCGATCTTCGGTGTCGTCTGCGTCGTGTCGTCGTGGGAGGTGCTCATCCGCGGCCGCGAAGATACACCCGCCCACGGCGCCCGCGCGCATCGGAAGCCGAGCGCATGGGGAGCGAGCGGCGCAGGGGCGATGAGGGGCGGCGAGCCGATCGTGGCGCCGTCGTCGCGTGACGGGGGTGTCAACGTCGACGCTGCGGGGGGCGCGCCGACGGGTGTGCCCTGCGCCGCGTGACCG
>CANMAT010000516.1 GCA_947494865.1 Deltaproteobacteria bacterium | reverse complement strand
CGGGCGCGGTGACATCGGGGATGATGACATCGGGCGCAGTGACGTCGGGGATGATGACATCGGGCGCGACGACGTCGGGCGTGGTGACATCGGGCGCGACGATCGCGTCGGGGGCGGCGTCCATCGCGACGTTCGCGTCGGGGGCGCCGTCGCAGCGGCACGCGCCGAGGGTGCCGTCGCTCTGGCACACCTGCGCGCCGGTGGCGCCGTTGGAGCACGCGCACGCGAACGACGCGCCCGCGAGGCAGCGCGGCTGCGTGCTAGGGGCGCTCGTACAGCCCACGACAAGAAGGAGGGCGAGGCCCCACGCACCCAGCGTTCGCATGGTCGGAGGGGACACCAGAGCCGAAGCCGTTGGCAAGACCGATTTCGCGTCGTACTCCGCGGCCGAGCGCCGCAGGAATCACACGCCGATCGCCTCTCAGGCCCGTCGGCGCAGGAGGAAGCGGCGCTCGGCCTCGTTGCGCGTCGCGGCGATGGCGGCGTCGTAGGCGCTCGCCGACTCCGCGGTGCGCCCGAGGCGACGGAGCAGGTCGGCCCGCGCGGCGTGGAGCGCGACGGTGCCCGCGAGCGTCGCGTCGTGGGCGAGCGCGTCGACGGCGGCGAGGCCCGCGGCGGGGCCGTCGACCATCGACCGGGCCACGGCGGCGTTGAGGCGCACCACGGGCGCGTCGACGCGCGCCGCGAGGAGATCGTAGAGGGCTGCGATCTGGGCGAAGTCGGTGTCGGCGTAGCGCGGCGCATCGTCGTGGAGGGCCTGGATCGCGGCCTCGATGACGTACGGCGAGGGCGGGCCCAGGCGGAGGGCCGCGGCGAGGTGCGCCTTGCCGCGGGCGATGGCGTCGGCGTCCCAGCGGGCGCGGTCTTGCGCGTCGAGCGGCACGAGCTCTCCCGCGGGCGTGACCCGCGCGTCGCGGCGCGCGTGCACGAGCAGCACGAGCGCGAGGAGCCCGCGCGCCTCGGCGCGCTCGGCGAGGAGCCCGGCGAGGAGCTCGGCGAGGCGCACGGCCTCGTCGGCGAGGTCGACGCGCTGGAGCGAGTCGCCGCGCGTGGCGACGTAGCCCTCGTTGAAGATCGCGTACACCACCTCGAGCACGGCCGCGAGGCGCTCGGGCAGCTCGGCGCGCTCGGGCACCTCGTAGGGGATGCCCGCGGACTCGATCTTCGATTTGGCGCGCGTGAGGCGCTGGGCCATCGTGGCGACGGGGACGCAGAAGGCGCGGGCGACGTCTTCGGTGCTGAGCCCCGAGATCCAGCGGAGCGCGAGGGCCACCTGCGCGTCGCCCGCGAGGGCCGGGTGGCAGCACGTGAAGAGGAGGCGCAGGCGGTCGTCGGGCAGGTGGCGCGCGGGGTCTTCGAGGGTGTCGTCGTCTACGGGGGACACGACGCGCAGGGCGCGGTGGGCGACGTCGGCCATCGCGCGGTGGCGCGCGGCGTCGACGGCGCGACGACGCGCGACCGCGAGGAGCCACGCGCGGGGCGACGCGGGGGCGCCCTCGACGGGCCACTGACGGAGCGCGGACTCGACCGCGGCGTCGAGGCACTCCTCGGCGAGGTCGAAGCCGTAGCGGCGGACGAGCGTGGCGAGGAGGCGCGCGCGCTCGTCGCGGAGCACGCTGGCGAGCACGGCGGCGGGGGCGCTCGCGTCGGGCGGAGGCATCGCCCCGGAGCATTCGCCCGACGGGGGGTATGCCGTCAACCCGCGGTCAGACGTAGGCGTCGGTGTTCATCACGGGGCGCACCTCGACGGTGCCGATCTCCGCGCTGGGGATGCGCGCGGCGAAGGCGATGGCCTCGTCGAGGTCTCGGGCCCACACGCGGTAGTAGCCCCCGAGCTGCTCGCGCGTCTCGGCGAAGGGGCCGTCGCGTACGACGCGCGCGCCGTCGGCCGCCACGGACACGTTGCGCGCCTTCGTGGCCGCGTCGAGCTGCTCGCCCGCGACGAGGTGCCCCGACGCGCGGAGGTCTTTGGAGAACTGGTTGTAGCGGCTGAACATCGCGCCGCGCTCGGCGTCGCTCATGGCGCCCCAGGCCGCGGGCGCGTCGTAGATGAGAAGCAGGTACTCCTTGTGCGTCGCCCGGGTGAACTTCGCGGGCGCGGCGTCGACGCCGGGGCCGCCCATGGCGACGAGGGGGCGCACCTCGATGGTTCCGCCGCGGGCGTCGGGGATGCGGGCGGCCCAGGCGAGGGCCTCTTCGTCGCTCTCCGTGCGGAGGGAGTAGTACCCGCCGAGCTGCTCGCGCGTCTCGGCGAAGGGGCCGTCTTTCACGGCGCGCTTGCCCTCGCGGACGCGCACCGACGTGGCGGTGTGGGTGGGCTCGAGGGCGGCGCAATCGCCGGCGCGACCGGTGGCGAAGAGATCGTGGGTGTAGGCCCCGTAGGCCTGGAGAACGGCCTCGCCCTCGGCGGGCGTGGTGGTGGCGTAGCGCGACTCGGCGGCGTGAATGAGGAGAACGTACTGCATCGTCGAAATGACCTCCTTCTGACGGGAGTCGAACGGCGAGGGGCGCCATCGACAGGGGGGTGCGATTTTATTTTCGAAGGGAGGCCTTGGTGCCGCGTCGCGACGAAGGGCGCGCCCCGGAGTGCGAAATCGTGTTGACGGTGCGCGGCATCGCAGCGACGTTGGCGCTCGAGTTGGAAGCGCATCGCAGGAGGGCCCACGGTCGTCGCGCGCGAAGCCTGAGAGGCGCGCGCCCCAAGCGCGGCGTGGGTCGCGGGCCGTGACGGACCTCGTCGCGACCCTCCGCGACGCGCTGGGCGATGCGCTCGGCGCGACGCTCGTCGCGGTTCGCTGCGACCAGAGCGGCATCGTACGGTTCGACCTCCGCGTCGGCGAGGGCGGGGGCGTGCACCTCGAGCTCGCGCCGCACGCGGCGGGCCGCGAGCACCTCGTCGAACTCGACCTCGGCCAGCTCTCGTACCAGTCGCTCCAGGGCGACGCCGACGGCCCCGCGCTCGCGCGCGCCTTCGCGGCGCACGTCGACCGGTGGAGCGAGCCGCTCCTCGCGCGCCTGCCGCACCTCGCCCCCGCCCCGGCCGCCGCGCCGACCGCGCGCGTCGTCGAGCTCACCCCCGCGGGCTTCGACGCGCTGCTCGACGCGCACGACCGCGCGCTCCTGGCAGAGCGCACGGGCTTCGCGCTCCGCGCGGCGACGGCGCTGCCGGGGGCCGCGGGCCTGCGCCTCACGTTCGCCTCCCTCGACGGCGCGCGCTCCGTGGTGCTCCGCGCGGCGAGGCACGCGCAGTCCGTCGAGTGCTTCGCCCGCTGCGGCGAGCTCGCCATCGCCTACGTGGAGCAGCACCCCGTCGTCCGCGAGCGCCTCGACCTCGCGGCGGCGGCGCTGTGCTCGCTGCTCGTCGCGCGGCTGCGCGCTGGCGGGCCCGTCGCGCTCCGCGTCGCGGCGCCGCTCGGGGCGACCACGGGCGTCCGCGACGTCGCCCGCTGGATCGGCCGCGAGACCGTGCCCGGCTGGCGCGTTCAAGCGCTCGAGGCCACCAGCCGCGGCGAGCTCGGCTGCGTCGTAACCCGCGACGACGCCTTCGTGCGCTTCTCCATCGCGCCTCCGACCGCTGGCGTCCGTGCGTCGCCCTTCGACGGCCCGCCCGGCGGACGCTTCGGCGCCGTGAGCCGCGACGTCGCCGTCGGCGTCGCCCGGGCCAGCGCGGCGGCGCTCCTCAGCCCGCGCGAGGGCCTCGTCGCGCAGCTCCCGCACCTGCTCCTCGACGCCGATCCGGCGGCTTCGCCGGGCGATGACCGCGCGACGATGCACCTCACGCCCGCCGCGGTCACCGCGCGCCTCGCGCCCGCGGTGACGCTCGACGGCCCCCCGTGGAACGGCTACGTGCTCCGCGGCATCGCGCTCGCGGCGCCCCTCGAGGCCGACGCGCTCGCCCTCGACGCGCTCACCCTCGACTGGGAGCCGCAGCGCGGCGGGTCGCGCCTGCGCCTCGCCGTGGGCCACGCGCGCGCGCTGCCGCACCCCTTCGGCCGCGTGGGCGAGCTCGCGGTGGCGTTGCGCGGCGAGAGCGCCCGCCCCGAGGGTGAGGCGCTCCCCTGGGCCGAGGCACGCCTCGGCTCGGCCCTGCTCGCGCGATTCGCCGCCGAGGCCCCATCGGGCCTGCGGGTGCGCGTCGTCGACGCCCTCGACGACATCGCCGACGTCGCGCTCCCCCGCCGCCCGCGCGCCGCGCTGCGCGACGCGTCGGCGCGCCTCGAGCTGCACCT
>CANMAT010000515.1 GCA_947494865.1 Deltaproteobacteria bacterium | reverse complement strand
CGCTGCGCGCACCCTCGACCACCGCGGGGGCGAGGTCGACGAGCGCGTAGGTGAGCGTCAGGGGCGTGTCGATGCGCAGCGCCGCGCGCGCAGGGTCACCCGCGCGCGTGGTGATGACGACCGCGCTGCGGAGCGTCGAGAGGTCGCCATGAAGCCGCGTGAGCGCCCGACGGCAGAGCGCGCTCACGCGCGCGTGCTGTGATCGGGGCGACGGGCCGGAGTGACGGGGCACTGCGAGCGAGCGCAAAACCGAACGTTTCGACGAGCGCGGCACCCGAAACAAATCTGGGGAACGATGAGGCCTGAAGGCGCGGGCTACCATTGCCAGGCTTCTCCGAGGCTTCGCGATGGTAGCCCGCGGGTTTACCCGCCGGGCTTCAAAGGCTTAGGGGGTGTTGCCCGAGACGACTCCTCGGCCGTTCTGCGACTCCCGCCGCACCTTCGGCGACGCCCGCCGCACCTTCTGTGAGCCTCCTCGCCCGTCTGGTGAGTCTCAGACGGCTTCTGGTGAGTCTCAGACGGCTTCTGGTGAGTCTTCGCGCGCGCGCGACCGCTTACGGCGCGCCGACGGGCACCACGAGCTCGCCCGACTCGGGCAGCTCGAACGTTGCCGACACGCGGCGCCCGGGGCACAGCGCGTACGCACCGGGCGCGGGCGCGCCGCTGGTGGTCATCGGCGGGCACCAGTAGCCCTCCATGAGCTTCTGGCAGCCGGGAGGAACCGTGTCGATCACCGCGATGCTCACGCGGTAGCGCCCCGCGGCGAGCGGCTGCAGGGCGCCCACGCGCTCCATCGCGGGGCCGCGCACCGAGAACGAGCGCGTGGCGCAGTCGATGGTGCGCACGACGGAGACCATCTGGCGACCGTCCCACAGGATGTTGTAGGGCGTGGTCGAGGCGAGGGGCGTGAGGCCGATGGCGAGCGGCTCGCCGGGCGCCGGGCAGTCGCACACGCAGCTCGCGCCCAGGTCGAGCGGGACGCGTTCGAAGCCCCCGTCGCCCTCGCGCTCGATCTCGAACGTTGCGCACGAGCGCCCACGAATGACCGCGAAGCCCGACGCCCCGCGCAGTTCGAAGCGCACGCCCACGCGCGCCGGCACGGCCGACGGCACCGTCACCGCGGGCACCATCGCATCGGGCGTGGCGTTTGTTTCGCCGCCGCACCCGACGGAGAGCGCACACACGAGCATCGCAACCGAGAAGAGCGCAGATCTCACGCGCACGGTTCTACCGCACGCGCCCTCGCGCGCGAAGCGCTACGCGTCACCGATCGTCGCGTGGAGAGAGGCGCTCAGTCGGCGCCGCCGGAGGCGTTCTTGTAGAGGGCGTCGAGGCTCTCGCCGTAGCGGGCGAGCACCGAGCGGCGCTTGAGCTTCATGCTGGGGGTGAGCATGTCGTTGTCGATGGTGAAATCGTCGGCCACGATGAGCACGTCGCGCACCTTCTCGAAGCCCTTGACCTCTTGGGTGAACTTCGAAATCTCGTCGAGAAAGAGGCGCTTCACGTCGGCGTGCTGGAGGAGCTGCGCGTACGGGTCGACGGCGAGGCCCTTCTCCGCCGCCCACTTCTTGAGCCCCTCGGGCTCGGGCACGATCACCGCTACGTTGAAGGGCTTGTTGGCGCCCTGCACCATCACATTGGCCACGCGCGGCGACAGCTTGATCGACTCTTCGATGGGCACGGGCACCACGTACTTGCCGTTCTCGAGCTTGTACTGCTCCTTGATGCGGCCCGTAATCACGAGGAAGCCCTCGTCGTCGAGGTAGCCCATGTCGCCGGTGCGAAAGCCCCCGTCGGCGGTGAACACCTTCGCGTTCTCTTCGGGCAGGTTGTAGTAGCCCTGCATCACGTTGTGACCGTACACGATGATTTCACCGTTCTTCGGGTCGCCGGTGATCTGCTTGTCGATGCCGATGCGGGTGCCCGGAATGGCCTTGCCCACGGTGCCCATCTTGCGGCCCGTGGGGTTGTTGGCCGTGGCGATGGGCGACGTCTCGGTGAGGCCGTAGCCCTCGTAGACGGTGACCCCGATGTTGTCGATGAACTCGGCCACCTCGCGCGACACCGCGGCGCCGCCCGAGAACGCGTAGCGCAGGCGCTCGCCGAAGAAGGTGGCGCGCACCTTCGAGAGCACCACCTTGTCGAGCAGCTTGTGCTTGAGGTCGACGAAGAGCGATCGCTTGCCCTGCTCGGCGAGGCGGCGCCGCTCGGCCGCGACGCCCATGGCCGCCACGAGCAGCTTCTTTCGCGCGGGGGGCATGTCGAGCATCTTCTTGTTGAGCCCGGCGTACAGCTTGTTGAACACCCGCGGCACGCTCATAAGCACCGTGGGCTGAACCTCTTGCATGTTGGCGAGGAGCTTCTCGACGCTCTCGGCCACGGCGAGCGACGCGCCCATGGAGAGCAGCGCGTGGAGCTCGACCACCTGCCCGAAGGAGTGCGCCCACGGCAGGAACGACAGCGATCGGTCGCCGTCGCTCATGGGCAGGAGCTCGTGCATCGCGCTCACGTTGGCCGCGAGGTTGTTGTGCGAGAGGCGCACGCCCTTGGGGTTGCCCGTGGTGCCCGAGGTGTAGATGAGCCCGGCGAGGTCGCCCTTCTCGGGCTTGTGAATGGGCGCCGGCGTCTCGGCGCCGCGGCGCAGGAGGGCCGCGAGCGTCTGGGGCTCGGTGTCGCCGCCGATGAAGTTCACCACGTGCTTGAGCTCGGGCGTCTCACCGCGCACGGCCTCGAGGCGCTTCGCGATCTTGTCGTTGGCGACGAGGCACACCACCGCGCCGCAGTCGCGCAGAATGTAGGCCCACTCGGTGTCGTGCTGGGCCTCGTACATGGGCACGTAGGCCGCGCCGAGGGTGTAGGTCGCATAGGCCCCGATGGCCCACTCGGAGCGGTTGTTCGAGATCACCGCGACGCGGTCGCCGGCCTTCACCCCGAGGCCCGCGAGGCCGCCGCGCAGGTTGTCGACCTTCTCTTTGAAGGTCGCGTAGGTCATCCAGTCCCAGGCACCGTCGCGCTTCTCACCGAAGAGCTGACGCTGCGGATAGCGCTTGGTGCTCTCGTTGAAGATGTCCACCAGCGTATCGAATTTGCTCGCCATGAGTGTTCCTCCCTAACCGACGCGGGGCGCGACGGTACGGCAGACACCCTCCCGTTTCCAGCACCTAACAGCCGCGCTGCGCGCTCAGTTGCGCCCGTCGCCGCGCAGGGCCCGCGCGAGGCGCAGCGCCGTGTGGCGCACCAGGGGGACGATCTGCGGATAGTCCATGCGCGTCGACCCGATGACCCCGACCGCGCCGGACCCGAAGCGGGCGGCCACGAGCGAGAGGTCGCTCCCCATCTCGTTCTCGGGCGAGCCGATCACCACCTGAATGCCCGGGGTCTCGAGGGCGCGGTCGAGCAGGTCGAGGAGCAGCTCCTGATCTTCGAGGGTGCGCACCACCTGGCGCGTGCGGTCTACGCTGGCGAACTCGGGGCGCTCGATGAGCTGCGCGGCGCCCTCGACGAGCACCTCCTCGTCGGGCATGGCCTTCGAAATGGCCTCTTGCCCCAGCTCGAGGGCGCGGCGCGCGAAGCCGTTGCTGCGCGTTCGCTCGTGCTCGATCTCGCGGGCGAGCACCTCGCGCACCTGGGCCAGCGTGCGGCCCTCGATGCGCTCTCGCAGGAGGTTGTTGACGCGCTCGAGCTCCGCCGCCGACGTGGGGCCCTCGACGCGCATCACCCGGTTCTGCGCGGCGCCGCTCGTGGCGACGATCACCGCGAGCACCTCGTTGGCGCGCAGCCAGATGAAGCGCAGCTCGCGCAGCACCCAGCTCTCGGCGCGCGGCGGACGCACCACCGAGGCCGAGCCCGTGAGCTCGGCGAGCACCTTCACCGCGTGGCGCATGAGCGCATCGAGGCCGGGTTCCACGTCGGTGTAGCGCTTCTCGAGCGCCTCGGGGGCCATCGCGCGGTCGAGCGACACGAGGGTCGCCTCGGCGAAGGCGCGGAAGCCCTTCTCGGTGGGCACGCGGCCCGCGCTCGCGTGGGGCTTCGAGAGGTAGCCCTCGGCCTCGAGCTCGGCGAACACGGCGCGGATGGAGGCCGGCGAGAGGTCGAGCGTGTGCCGCTGCGTGAGGCCGCGGGAGGCCACCGGCTCACCCGTGGCGACGTAGTCGCTGACGGCGACGAGGAGGATCCTGCGGGCGCGGTGCGAGAGCATGACGGTGTTGTGCCACTCCGGTGAACGAAGAGCG
>CANMAT010000514.1 GCA_947494865.1 Deltaproteobacteria bacterium | reverse complement strand
GGGGAGGTCGCAGGTCTGCTCGGCGCCCGCGGCCGTCCAGTACGAGGCCGTGCCCGTGAGCCGCGTGTTGTTGATGATCGCGTTGGTCCCCAGGCACGCGCCGGGCGCCTGGTAGATCAGCGTGCGCGGCGCGGCGAGCGCCGCCATGCGCGCCCCGAGCCGCGCGAGCAGGGGCTTCTGCGCGCTACCCCCGATGCCGTACACCGGCGACGGCAGCGTGTTGCAGTCGACCGCCCACGCGTCGGCCGACGCCAGCGCGCAGGCGAGCGCAGCCGTCGCCGCGGCGCCGCGCACCGCTACGAAATCTCTGGCTCTCATCGCACCTCAGGCCGACGGCGGACCCGTCGGGTGTCTGGTAAAGAGGATGCATGTCTATTATAATGGAGTTTTGTCGCGCAAGCCCTCGTGCGTCTGGCGGTTTGCTCGCCAAATTTGCCATATTGCAGAGTCTTCTTTTGTGGAGAAGGTCTCTTTAGTGGATGTGGTTCTGTTTTGCTGAAGGCTGGTCGCGGCGATGCGCGCGGGGCGCGAGGCTCAGGCCGTGGCGGGGGCCGCGGCGGGCTCGTCTTTGCGGGTGATCCAGTTGCGGAAGTAGAGCACCCCGATGGGGCCGAGCATGGTGCTCACGCCGATGATGGCCCAGAGCACGGCGGGGGTGCGCGGGCCTGTGGGGGGGCAGTAGCGCGCGAGGAGGTAGCCCGAGGTGGGGCCCACGAGAAACTTCGCGAAGAAGGTGGGCAGCGCGGCGAGGCTCACGTAGGTGGCCTCGCGGCCGCGGGGGGCCACGGAGAGGTTGTACTCGTAGAGGCGCGGGGACCACAGGGCCTCGCCGATGGTGAGCACCAGGATCATCGCGACCTGGTGGTAGATCGACGAGCCGAAGCAGAGCACGAAGGGCGACGCCGCGGAGATGAACGCCCCGAGGAGCAGCACGTCGAGGGGCCGACGGTTGCGCGTGAGCGCCGTGCCGAGGGGCGCGAGGAACAAGATCAAGAACGAGTTGATGGACCAGATGGTGCCCACGGGAAACTCGTCGCCGAGCTCGCGGGTGACGTACTTGGGCCACGTGAAGTGCATGTGCTGAAACATCATCTTCACGAGCGAGAGCAGCGAGAGGAGGAAGAGAAACTTCCAGAAGGTGCGGTCGGTGAACACCTCGCGCAGCGCGCGGAGGGGCGACACCTTGGGGGCCTCGGGCTGCGGCGGGCCGTCGTCGGCGGGCACGTACTTCTCGAAGTCTTTGCGGAGGAAGAACATCACCACGGCGGCCAGCGCGGCGAACACGAAGCCGAGGCCCAGGATGGCCGCGTGGGCGGTCATCACGCGCTCGCCGAGGAGGGGGAGCGTCACGGCGCGCGGCGCGAGGTGGTGCGTGGCGGGGTCGAGGAAGTGCCGGCGGGTGCCGTCGATCATGGGGCCCACGAGGGTGCCCGAGAGGTTGAAGCTCACGTACCAGAGCGAGAAGGCGAAGGCCCGCGCGCGCTTCGATGTGGCCCGGTGCACCGCGGTCTGGAGCACCGGCGAGGTGCTCGCGTAGGCGAAGCCGAAGGCGAGGAGCATCGCGATGGCGAGGGCCGTCGTGGGCGCGAGCGACATGCCGAGGCGCGTGAGCGCCGCGAGGCTGAACGAGATCATGAGCATGCGGCGCACGCCCACCAGGTCGGCCACGGTGCCCACCATGAAGACGAACAGGGTGACGAGGGTGGAGAACGTCGCCGCCCACCACCCGGCGCGCCGGTCGTCCATGTGAAAGTCGCTCGAGAGCCAGAGCGGCAGCGTCTGGAGGAACGAGAAGATCCCCAGGTATTCGAGGAAGGTCGCGAGGTACACGAGCCACAGCTCCCGGGGCGACTGGAGCAGGGCGGTGAGGTCTTCGCGGAGGGTGGTTTTCGGCGCGTCGTTCGAAGAGAGTGATGCCACGCGCGGACGCTATCGCACTCGCCGCGCCCGTGGCCATACGGGCGTTGCGTCGAACCCGGCGCGCTCCGAGTGTGAGAAGGTCGCGGCCCGAGAGAGAGGGTCGTTGCGATGAAGTTCGAGGAGTACGCACAACACGACGCGGTGGGTCTGGCCGAGCTCGTTCGACGCAAGGAGGTGT
The DNA here is from genome assembly GCA_947494865.1 of Deltaproteobacteria bacterium. Classification (GTDB taxonomy): domain Bacteria; phylum Myxococcota_A; class Polyangia; order Polyangiales; genus CAISKJ01. The sequence goes on along the minus strand of CANMAT010000514.1, from coordinate 2,143 downwards.
CTCCGAGGGAGCTCGTCGACGCGGCCCTCGCGCGCATCGACGCGGTCGACGGGCGCGTCCACGCGGTGATCCACCGGCTCGACGAGAGCGCGCGCAAGGCCGCGGAGGCGGAGCTTCCCGACGGCCCGCTGCGGGGCGTGCCCTTCCTGGTGAAAGACCTCGACGGCACCCTCGGCGGCGCGCCCTACAACGCCGGCACGCGGGCCCTCAAGGGCTACGTCGCGCCCCGCGACAGCGAGCTCTTCGCCCGCTACCGCCGCGCGGGGGTCGTCTTCGCGGGCAAGACCAACACGCCCGAGTTCGGCATTCTGGCCGTGACGGAGCCCGAGCTCCACGGCGCCACGCGCAACCCGTGGAACCTCGATCACATCCCCGGCGGCTCGAGCGGCGGCTCGGCGGCCGCGGTGGCGGCGGGCGTCGTGCCCGTGGCGCACGGCGGCGACGGCGGCGGGTCCATTCGCATCCCGGCCGCGGCCTGCGGGCTCTTCGGGCTCAAGCCTACGCGCGGTCGCCAGCCCCTCGGGCCCGACGGGGGCGAAGGGTGGCACGGCTTCGTGGTGCCCCACGTGATATCTCGCAGCGTGCGCGACAGCGCGGCCTTTCTCGACGCTACGCAGGGCGCCGACGTGGGCGCCCCCTACGCCGCGCCCGCCTACGAGGGAAGCTACCTCGCCGAGGTGGGCCGCGACCCGCCGAAGCTCCGCGTGGCCTACACCACGCGCTCGATGCTCGGCGAGCACACGCACGGCGACTGCGCGCGCGCCACGCGCGACGCCGCGGGTCTCCTCGCCTCGCTGGGCCACGAGGTGACCGAAGAGGGCCCCCGCTTCGACGTCGAGGCCGTGCGCCTCGCGTACCTCACGGTGATCGCCGCGGGCACCGCCGAGGCCATCGAGGGCACCCGCGCGCTCACGGGCCGCGCGCCGCGCGCCGAAGACTTCGAGGCGCCCACGTGGTTTCTCGGACAGATCGCGCGGGCGCTCACCGCCGCCGAGCTCGAGCGCGCGCGCGCCGTGATCGCACAGACGACGCGCGCGGTGGGAGCGTTCTTCGAGCGCTACGACGTGCTCGTGACGCCCACGCTGGCGCACCCGCCGGCGCGCGTGGGCGAGCTCGCGCTGTCGCCCGCCGAGCGCGTGGGCCTCGCGGTGATGCGCCGCGCGCCCGTGCGAGCGGTGCTGCTCGCGGCGCTGCGCGACCTCGCCGCGAAGTCGCTCGAGAAGACGCCCAACACCATGCTCTTCAACATGACGGGGCAGCCCGCGATGAGCGTGCCGCTCACGTGGGGCGAAGGGGGATTGCCCGTGGGCGTGCAGTTCGTGGGGCGCTTCGGCGCCGAGGCGACGCTCTTTCGCCTCGCGGGGCAGCTCGAGGTCGCGCGCCCGTGGGCCGCGCGACGGCCGACGCTGTAGCGCCCGCACGAAGCGGTCGACGCGTCGTGGTGTTCGCAGACGGTCGCAGGCGCCCTCGACGGACGCCCCGCGGCGCGCAGTCGGTTCACCATTTTCACACGAAAATAAGGCATTCGATGCGGTGCGCGTGGACACTCGCGCGGCGCGTGGGCTATGGCCCCGGTGCGATGAAGAAGTGGCTCGGTCGCGCACTGAAGGGCCTTCTGGTCCTGGCGCTCGTCGCCGGTGTGGCGGCCTTCGCGCTGCGGCGGTCGCTAGGGCCGAAGGTTACGGTGTTGCTGCCTGCGCGGCGCGCGGTGGTGCAGACGGTGGTGTCGAGCGGGCGCGTGCTGAGCCCCGGCGAGGTCAACCTCGGGAGCACCCTCGGCGGCCTCGTGCGGGAGGTGCGCGTGCGCGAGGGCGACCGCGTGGCGGCGGGGCAGCTCCTCGTGGCCTTCGACGACGTCGAGCTCGCCGCGCAGGTCGCGCAGGCGCGGGCCGGCGTGCTGGTGGCCTCGTCGCGCGTGGGCCAGCTGCGCGTGGTGAGCGCGCGCGTCGCGAGCGAGTCGGTGCGCCAGGCCGACGCCAACCTCCGCGCCGCGCACTCGACGTGGGAGCGCCAGTCGTCGCTGTTTCGCGCGGGCGCCCTCGCGGCCACGGAGCTCGAGGCGGCGCAGCGCGCCGTCGCCGTGGCGCGCAGCCACGCGCAGGCGGCGCAGATCACCGCCGCGGGCGTGAGCGCGGGCGGCGGC
>CANMAT010000513.1 GCA_947494865.1 Deltaproteobacteria bacterium | reverse complement strand
TGCGTGCGATGCCACGCCGGGGAGAGCCCCTCCGGGGGGCTCAGCCTGCAGACCGACGCCTCGCCGACGGGCAACGTGCCGAGCGCTGCGTGGCTCGCCGACGGGGCCGCCAACGCCGCGTACGTCACGTTCCTGCGCGCGCGCCTCGGCGACGCGGGGCTCCGCGCGAGCCCCAACGCGACGGTCACCTGGTCGTGGCTGTTTCAGAGCGACGATCCCTCCTATCGCGCGCGCTACGCGGCCGAGGTCGCCGCCGACCGCCCGCTCGGCGCGATGGCCCCGTGGGACAACGGGTATCGCAACCTCTTTCGGCGCAGCCCGATGGGCTGGGTGTACCTCAACACCACCGACACCATGGTGTCGTACGGCCGCGTGACGGGGCAGCGCGGCAACGGCGCGCGGAGCTACCTCATGGAGGTGCTCACGGGCCTCGACCACGACGCGCGGCGCACCTACGCGGGCGCCTTCGATCACCGCGGGCTCCTCGACGACCGCGCGCTGCGGCTCCTCTACGCGGTGATGGACGTAGGCCTGCCCTTCATGGCCCGCTGCGAAGATCGCACGGTGCCCGAGGGGCCCAACGCGGGGCGCCCCTGGGGCGAGCCCGTGGCCGCGAGCGCACCGTGACACCGCGAGAGAACGCCATGAACGAGCGGCCCTACCACGTGCCCGCCGCGCAGCATCGCATCGAGCAGGAGGTCGAGCGGAGCCGCTTCATCACCACGCTCGTGCGCGCGCCCGCCATCGACGACGCGAAGGCCTTCATCGCGCAGATGCGCGCGGAGTTTCCCGACGCGACGCACAACTGCTGGGCCTACGTGGTGGGGCCTCCGGGCTCCACCGCGGCCATCGGAATGAGCGACGACGGCGAGCCCCACGGCACCGCGGGGCGCCCCATGCTCAACGCGCTCCTGCACGCCCCCGTCGGCGACGTGGCCGCCGTGGTGACGCGCTACTTTGGCGGAACGCTCCTCGGCAAAGGCGGCCTCGTGCGGGCGTACACGGGCGGCGTCGTCGCGGCCCTCGCCTCGCTGCCCACCGTGGAGCGCGTGCGCAAGGCGCGCGTCGCCGTCGAGGCCGAGTACGGACACATCGACGTGCTGCGCCGCACGCTCCCACACTTCGACGCCGTGGTACTCCGCGAAGATTTCTCGGCCACCGTCGGATACCGCGTGGAACTCCCCGCTTCGCGCGTCGAGGGGCTGCGGCGCGCGCTCCTCGACGCCACCGCGGGCGATGTGCTCTTCGAAGGGGTCGACGAAGACGCCTGAGAGGTGCGATAGGGTCGTCCACCGTGCGCTGGAAGACCGAGAACCTCATCGACGCCGACCCCGACGCGCTTTTCGAAGCCGCGCTCGACGAGGCCACGCTGCGCCTCGTGCCGCAGTACATGCCCCTCGTCGCGTCGGCCACGCGCGTCGAGCGCACCGACCTCGGGGGCGGCAAACTCCTCGTAGTAGACCGCTACGAGCCCGCGTTCGACCCGCCGCCCTTCGCGCGCGGTGTCACCCGTGACATGCTCGGGTGGGACCTTCGTCTCACCTGGTCGCTCGCCGACCGCGCCGCCGAGTTCGTCATCGACCCCCACGTGCGCGCGGAGTGGAAGCGCTACGCCGACGTGCGCGGCTCCTATCGCATCGAGGCCCGCGGCGACCGCGCGGCGCGCGTGCTCGAAGGCTCCCTCGACATTCGCGTGGCCCTCGTGGGCATCGTGGCCGAGCGCTTCGCCGTGGCACAGCTTCGACAGCAGTTCGACGGCGAGGCGCGGCTGCTCGAGGCCTGCGCGCGGGGCCGTCGACAGCGCGCGCCCTGAGGTGATAGCACCGCGCGCACGATGAACATTCTGGGCATGGTGGGCGCGGTCAGCGACGCGATTCTCGGTGCCGCGCGGGGCGGCATCGCGCGTCGCATGGGCGGGTACAAACACGCGGTGCACCGCGACGACCCGTCGCTGCCGCTGCGCCCGTCGGGCGAGGGGGCGCGCGTCGCGGTGGTGGGCGGCGGCATCGCGGGCCTCGCGGCGGCGACGACGCTCGCGTCGCGGGGGATGCGCGTGACGCTCCTCGAGCGCGAGGCGTACCTCGGCGGCAAGGCGGGCGCGTGGGAGGTCGCCGTCGACGGCGAGAAGCAGCGCGTCGACCACGGGTTTCACGCGTTCTTTCGGCACTACTACAACCTCCGCGCGATGCTCGACCGCGTCGGGGTTTCGAAGCACCTCACGCCCATCGACAGCTACCAGATCCTCCGGCGCGACCTCTCGCGCATCGTGATCCGCGACGTGGAGACCACGCCGCTCCTCAACCTCCTGGGGCTCGTAAGAACAGGGGTGTACAGCGCGCGCGACCTGCTGCTCAGCAAGCGCATGTACAAGCTCGACCCCTTTCTGCGCTACGACGAGGCGCGCACCTTCGCCGAGTGGGATCACGTCGCGTACGACGACTTCGCGCGCGACGTCGACCTGCCGCCGGACCTGCGCCTCGTGTTCAACACCTTCGCGCGCGCCTTCTTCGCCGAGGGCAACCGGCTCTCGGTCGCCGCGCTCGTGCGCGCGTTTCACTTCTACTACCTGTCCAACGACGGCGGGCTCCTCTACGACTACCTCGACGACGACTACGAGACGGCCTTCGCCGCGCCCGCCCGCGCGTGGCTCGAGGCGAACGGGGCGAGGGTGCTCGCCGGCGCCGCGGTCACGTCCGTCGAGCCCCCGCAGGGAGACGGTCGCTGGCGCGTCGCGGGCGAAGACTACGACCACGTGGTGCTCGCGTGCGACGTCGTCGGCGCCCGCAAGATCGTCGCGGCCTCCGCGGAACTCTGCGCGAAGCACCCCGCGTTCGCCGCGCAGATGTCGCGGCAGCGCAGCTCGCAGCGCTACGCCATCTTGCGCCTCTGGATCGAGCGCGACGCGGGCCTCGAACTCCCCGTGTTCGTCATCACCGAGCGCCTGAGCACGCTCGACGCCATCGCGTTCACGCACCGCGTGGTGCCCGCCGCGCGCGACTGGGCGGCGAAGCGCGACGGCGGCGTGTACGAGCTGCACTCGTACGCCGTGCCCGACGACCTGCCCGACGACGCCGCCATTCGCGACGCCCTCGTGCGCGAGTTCGAACACTATCTCCCGGCCCTCCGCGGGGCGCGCGTGGTGCACGAGCACCTGCACGTTCGCGACGATTTCGCGGCGTTTCACGTGGGACTCCACGCCGACCGCGCGACCGTCGACACGGGCGTCGAGGGGCTCTCCGTGGCGGGCGACTGGGTGCGGCTGCCGTTCCCCGCAACGCTCATGGAGGCGGCCTGCGCGGCGGGACTCCTCGCGGCCAATCGTGTGCTCGCGGCGTCGGGCCTTCGTGACGAGCCCGTCTACGCGGTACCCTCCCGCGGCCTCCTGGCGCGCTAAGCCTCGCGCGCAGAAAGTCTCACCCGCACATGCAGCCCCCGCGCGTCGTCGGACACGTTCCCTTCGTCGGCAACCTCTACGCGATGCGCAACGCGCCGCTCGACACGATCATGCGTACGCTGCGCGAGCGCGGCGACCTCACGCGCGCCGAGTTTCCCGGCGCCGTGGGGCACTTTCTGTTTCACCCCGACCACGTGCGCGCCGTGCTCGTCGATCACGCGAAGCACGTGAGCAAAGACACGCCGGGCTTCGTGGCCCTGCGGCTCTTGCTGGGCAACGGGCTCGTCACGAGCGACGGGGCCTTCTGGCTCCGTCAGCGGCGCATCGCGCAGCCGGCGTTTCACCGCGCGAAGATCTTCGCCCTCGGCGCCCGCATGGTGACCCTCGCCGAGCGCACCGCGACGGAGTGGGACGCGGCCGCGCGCGCGGGCGCCACCGTCGACGTGGCCGAGTCGATGATGCGCCTCACGCTGCGCATCGTGGCCGACACCATGCTCGGCGCCGACGTCGACCGCGACGCCGCGGGCGTGGGGCAGGCCATCGGGCACCTCCTCCACGATGTGAACGCCCGCATCGTGCGGCCGTGGCTGCCCCCCGTGTCGTGGCCCACGCTGCGCAACAAGCGCTTCCGCGAGGCGCGCGACACCGTGGCCCGCGTCGTCGACGACGCCATCGCCACGAAGCGTCGCGCCCCCGAGTCGCCGGGCGGAGAGTTTCTCCGCATGCTCATCGACGCGCGCGACGAGGAGACCGGCGAGGGCATGACCGACCAGCAGCTCCGCGACGAGGTGGTCACCATCTTCGGCGCCGGCCACGAGACCACCGCCAACCTCCTCGCGTGGACGTGGGCGTGGCTCTCGCGCG
>CANMAT010000512.1 GCA_947494865.1 Deltaproteobacteria bacterium | reverse complement strand
GTTGTTGCGGTCGTAGTTGGGCGAGTCGTCGAGGTAGTCCCACATCCACTCGTCGACGTTGCCGTAGAGGTGAAACACCCCTTCGGGCGTGGCGCCCGTGTCGAGCGAGGCGGCCGGGAGGGGGCGGCCGACGCAGGGCGCGCGGTTCATGCCCGCGGCCACGTTGGCGCGCGCGCAGGAGGGGGCGTCGTTGCCCCAGGGGTATGTGCGCGAGGCGTTGTCGCCCTGCATGGCGCGAAAGAACTCGGCCTCGGTGGGCAGGTGCTTGCCCGCCCAGCGACAATAGCGGTCGGCGGCGAGCCACGTGGCGAACACCGCGGGCAGCGTGTCGACGCCGCTCGCGAGGGTTTCGAAGAGGGTGCCGCGGCGGCGAATGGAGAGGTCGTAGCCCCGGTCGGCGGCCTGCGGAATGAGCACCAGGGGCACCCAGTTGGGCGTGGCGGTGGCGCTCTCGTTGTAGAGCACGAAGGTGCCGTAGGTGCGCGTCGCGTTGAGGGGGGCCGGGGGCCGACCGATCATGAACTTCGTCGCGTCGAGCGTGTTGAGCCACGTGAGAAACGCCCGGTTCGACACCTCGTGCTTGTCGATGGAGAAGGGCGCGAGGCACACGCGGTGCTCCGGGGCGTCGTCGCCCTCGCCGTCCGCGGGGTTGTTGCTGCCGATGCGCACGCCCGTCGACGCGGGGTAGTTGACGACGCAGTTGGCGCCGTCGTCGACGGTGCCGTTGCAGTCTTCGTCGATGCCGTTGAAGCACACCTCGGTCGGCGTCGAGGCCGTGCGCACCACGCACTGGAGCGCGCTGCCCACGCAGCGCCGGCGGCCGTCGCGGCAGGTGCCGGGGCGCCGCGGGCCCTCGCAGGGGCCGAAGTCTTCGTCGGCGTCGGCCACGCCGTCGTGGTCGTCGTCGACGCCGTTGCACAGCTCGGCGACGGGCACCTCGCAGTAGCGCCGGGCGGCGTTGCATCGCTCGCCGAGGCGGCAGTCGCGGTCCGTCGCGCAGTCGGTGAAATCGACCACGACGTTGCACCGCAAGGCCGCGAGCGCGAGGAGGGCGGCCGCCCAGGCGGGCGCGCGGGTGCTTGGGGTCGGCGGGCGCGACGGTGCGGGCGAAGCTTGCATGGCAGGGGTTGCGCGAGATCATATCTCGCTCGCTGCGCATCCGTCGAAACGTTCGTGCGCCCGATCGCGGGGTAGTGGAGCGCTGCGGTTTTCGCTATCGTCGCGCGCCCGACGGAGGACATTGCCCTTGGCCCGCACCGCAAGCACTGAACCGACACGGAGCCGCGGCAACGACGTTCACGCGGGTCGGCGCCTCGCCCTCGCGATGGAGGCCCTCGGCGAGGCCCTCGTTGGGTGCGATGCGCTCCCGGCCGCGCTTTCGAAGCAGGCCGACGCCCTCGCGCACGGCCGCTCGACGGTGCCCGCCGACGGCGAGCGCAGCGATTTTCCGGCCCGTGTCGCGCGCCGCGTTGATGCGCCGGAGCCCGGCGCCCCCACCGCCGTCGACGACGCCCGCGCGCTCGAGGCCTGGCACGGCGAGGCCCTCACCGCGTGGCTCGCCGCGGCCATCGGGCGCCTGCCGCTCTCGCCGCACGGGTTCGCCCTGCGCGACGCCGCCGAGCTCGCCTGCGAGGCCCGCGAGGCCCTCGTCGCGCGCAAGTCTTCCCTGGCGGCGGTGTACGCGCGCTGGCACGGCGAGGGCCTCGACGACCGCGCGAAGCGGGTGTTCGCCTGCGCCTCGACGCTGGCGCTCGAAGAGGCCGTCGACCGCTGGTGCGCCCTCGGCTGCGAGGGGAGCCTCGACCGCTACGTGAGCACCTGGCAGCGCTCGGGCTCGGGCTGGGCCGACGCCGCGCTCGGCACCGCCGTCGACGTGTCGGTGAGCGACCTCGGGCAGCTCCGCGCGCTGCAGTCGGCCGTGCGCGAGCTGCGCGATGCGCGGCCGCCGCCGCGGTCGTTTCCGCGGGCCATCGCGGCGAAGCTCGGGGTCGATGTGACCGAGGTCGAGCGGCTCCTGGCGCTCGAGGCGACGGTGCGCGACCGCCTCGACCCCGACCGCTCGCTCAAGCGCCGCTGGGCGCTGGTGAAGCCCATCGCGACGGCTGTGGCGGCCCTCGAGCGCGAGTCGGGACGGCTCCCGTCGGTGTCAGAAATCGCGGGGCGCGCGGGCGTCCACGAGGCCCTCGTCGAGCTCGTCATGGAGTCCCTCGGCGACGATTGAGCGCCGCGAAGTCGCGCGCGCGGCCGCGGTGCGTGTACAACCTCGTGCCGAGGGCGATGCTGCGACGAATCGTGGTGGGCTACGACTTCTCCGAGAACGCCGACGACGCCCTCGCATGGGTGGCCGAGGTCGCGCGGGCGACGAAGTCTCACGTCTCGGTGGTCAACGTGGTCGACGCGGCCGACGAGAGCGACCCCGCGGTGGCCGAGGCGCGCATCAACCTCGCGGGCGCGGTGCAAGAGCTCGGCGTCGAGGTGTCGACCCACGTCGTAGCCGGGGGGCCCGTCGCCGATCGCCTCGTGGCCTTCGCCGACGAGACCGACGCCGACGCCCTCGTGGTGGCCATGTCGGGCGGCAACTCCGTACGTCGATGGATCCTCGGGAGCGTCGCCGACGAGGTGCTCCAGAAGGCCCACTGCCCGGTGATCGCGTACCGCACCGACGACACCTGATCGGGTGTACACTCCCGCGCCGATGCGGGTCACGGTGCTTGCCAGCGGGTCCAGGGGCAACGCGGCCCTCTTCGACGATGGTGCGACGTGTCTCCTCGTCGACGCGGGCATACCCCTCGCTGCGCTGCGCCAGCGCATCGCGCGATCGGGCGCTCGCGGCCCCGACGCCGTGATCGTCACCCACGCCAACGGCGACCACCATCGCTACGCGGGCGAGGTGGCGCTGCACTTTCGGGCCCCCGTGTGGGTGAGCGAGTCGTCGCGGCGCATGCTCCCGTTGCACGGCGCGCCCTCGGTGCGGGTGTTCGGCGCGCGCGAGCCCTTTCGCGTGGGCACCCTCGACGTGGCGCCGCTGCCGCTCCCCCACGACGCCGCGCAGGTGTCGCTGCGAGTGACGGGCAGCGACGGGCGCGCCGCGGCCATCGCGACCGACCTCGGGGAGGTTCCGCCCGCGCTCGAGGCGCACCTGCGGGGGTGCTCCACGGTGCTCATCGAGAGCAACCACGACCTCGAGCGCCTGTGGCGCGGGCCCTACTCCTACGCGCTCAAGCGCCGCGTGGCCTCGTCGCAAGGGCACCTCTCCAACGAGCAGACCGCCGCGCTCTTGCGCCGCCTCGACCGCAGCGTCGAGACCGTGGTGCTCATGCACCTCTCGGAGACCAACAACCTCGCCTCCCTCGCGCTCGAGCGCGCCGCCGAGGCCCTCGCCGACCACTCGGCCCGCCTCCTCGCCGCGTCGCAAGACGATCCCTGCTCCGTCGCGTCGACCCCGCCGCGGCAGCTGAGCCTCTTCTGAGCGCACCCGCGCAATTGCGTGCGTGACGTTGCACGGATTGGTAGAGATTCGCTGGCGCCGCCCCGGCGTGCGCGGGGCTGTCACGGAGTTTGGATGCGTTCGATCTGTTAGGGGATGATGCACCGATGGGGCTCGAAATCGACAAGCGCGCAACGCAACCAGACCCCCCGGCGGGCGACGGCGTGGTCCACGAGGAGGGCACAGACAAGGGTATCGGGCCCGTGTCTTCGGTCGCCGACGCGGCGCCGCCGGAGCCTCGGGCCGCGCCCTCGAAGCCAGCCACCGCCCTCGCGCCGCACACCAATTTTTCGGCCACGCTCATGGGCATCGCGCCCCCCGAGGGGCTCAAGATCTCCGCGAGCGGCGAGCCCGTCGCAGCGACCGCGCGCGAGGCTCGCGAGGCGCTCGCGCCGGGCGCCCTGTTCATGGGCGCGTATCGCATCGTGCGCGCGACGCCCGACGACGCCGGGGGCGACCTCTACGAGGCCGAGCAGGTGTCGGTCGCGCGCCCGTGCTCGCTGCGCATACTCGATCGGCCGGGCGTCCCGACGGCGGCGCGCGCGCGCTTCGTCGCCGACGCGAAGGCCGCCGCGAAGGCCGCCGTCGACCAGGTGCTCGCCGTGTACGGCGCGGGCCACGACGACGAGAGCGGGCGCTTCTGGCTCGCGACGGAGACGTCGCGCGGCGAGTCCCTCGCGGCGCGCCTCGCGCGCCTCGGTGTCGGCGAGGCGATGCCCGTCGACGAGGCGTGGGCCATCATCGGGCAGATCTGCCACGCGCTCTCGCAGGCG
>CANMAT010000511.1 GCA_947494865.1 Deltaproteobacteria bacterium | reverse complement strand
GCCACGCGGAGGTTCACGGTGATGCGCCGTCGGCCGTCGATCACGGTGGTGACGGGCGCGCCGCCGAGGGCCACCTCGACGAGGCCGTTCACGCTCTCGATGGAGAGGCCGTTGCGCGCGAGGGCCTCGCGGTCGGGCGTCACCTCGATCTCGTAGGCCCCCGTCGACCGTTCGAAGAGCACGCTGCGCGTGCCCGGCACGCCGTGGAGCACGCGCTCGAGGCTCGTGCCCGCGCGCTCGATGGCCTCGAAATCGTGCGCGTGCACCTTCACCCCGACGGGGGTTCGCACGCCCGTCGAGAGCATGTCGACGCGGTTGCGAATGGGCTGCGTGAAGGCGTTGGTCCACCCCGGGAGGCGCAGCCGATCGTTGAGGTCGGCCACGAGCTCGTCGCGCGTCATGGGCACGAACTCGGGCCACCAGCGCGCGAGCAGCGGGCGCATCGCGGCGGGCGTGCGGCCCACGTACCACCGTCGCACGTAGCGCGTGCGCCACGCGGCGCGGGGCTTGAGGCGCACGACGGTTTCGAACATCGAGAGGGGCGCCGGGTCCGTGGGCGTCTCGGCGCGGCCCGCCTTGCCGAGCACCGCGGCCACCTCGGGCACGGCGCGCAGAATGGCGTCTTGCCGCTGGAGCTGGCGCCGCGCCTCCTCGATCGAAATGCCCGGCAGCGTGGTGGGCATGTAGAGAATGTCGCCCTCGTCGAGGGGCGGCATGAACTCGCTCCCGAGGCGCGCCGCGAGGGGCAGCGCCGAGAGCACGGCCATGAGGCCGATCATCACGGTGGTGCCCGGGTTGCGCAGGGCCGCGTGCACGAAGGGCTCGTACACCGCGCGGATGGCCCTCGAGACCGGGTGTTTGTGCTCGGGGTAGATCTTGCCGCGCACGAGCATGTCGCGCAGCGCGGGCGCCACGGTGACCGAGAGCACCGCGGCGGAGAGCATCACGAAGGTCTTCGTGAAGGCCAGCGGGCGAAAGAGCCTGCCCGCCTGGCCGCCGAGGCCGAACACGGGGATGAAGCTCGCGGCGATGATGAGCAGCGACGAGAAGATGGCCGGTGTGACCTCGCGCGCGGCCTCCGTGAGGAGCTTCGCGCGGTCTTCTTCGGTGATGTCAGCGGGGGCGTCTTCGAGCTTCTTGTGGGCGGCCTCGACCATCACGATCTCGGCGTCGACGGTGGCCCCCACGGCGATGGCGATGCCGCCCAGCGACATGATCGTGGCGGGCACCTTCAAGAAGTACATCGGGATGAACGACGCGAGCACCACGAGGGGCAATGACAGAATGGGGAGCAGCGCGCTGCGCAGGTGGAGGAGAAAGAGAATGATCACCAGCGCGACCACGATCATCTCTTCGGTGAGCGCGTGGCGCAGCGTCGCGATGGCGCGCTCGATGAGCTCGGCGCGGTTGTACACGGGCACCACCTCGACGCCCGCGGGCAGCGCCGCGCGCACCTCGCGGAGCTTCGCCTCCACGCGCTGAATCACCTCGCGCGCGTTCTCGCCGTAGCGCATGACCACGACGCCCGACACCACCTCGCCGAGGCCGTCGAGGTCGGCCGCTCCGCGGCGAATCTCGGGCCCCACGCGCACCGTCGCCACGTCGCCGACGCGCACCGGGGCGCCGCCGCGCACGTCGCGGAGCACCACGGACTCGAGGTCGCGCGCCGAGCCCACCCAGCCCCGCGCGCGCACGAAGTACTCGCGCTGGGCCATCTCGATCACGCGGCCGCCCACCTCGCCGTTGGCGCTGCGGAGGGCGCGCGCGACGTCTTCCCACGAGAGGCCGAAGCCGCGCAGGCGGTCGGGGTCGAGCGTCACCTGGTACTGCGCCTCGTAGCCCCCGACGGAGGCCACCTCGGCCACGCCGGGCACGCTCGCGAGGGCGTAGCGGAGCACGTAGTCTTGCGCCGCGCGCAGCTCGCCGAGGTCGTGGCGGCCGCTGCGGTCGACGAGGGCGTACTGGTAGATCCACCCGATGCCCGTGGCGTCGGGGCCGATGCGCGGCGACACGTCGGGGGGCAGCCGGTTGCGCGCCGCGTTGAGCTGCTCGAGCACGCGCGAGCGGGCGGCGTCGAGGTCCGTGCCCTCGTCGAAGATCACGTAGACGAAGCTCATGCCGAACATCGTTTGCGCGCGCACGTCGACCACGTGAGGCTGGCCCAGGAGGGCCGTCACGAGCGGGTACGTCACCTGGTCTTCGACCACCGAGGGGCTCCGCCCCATCCACTCGGTGTAGACGATCACCTGCGGGTCGGAGAGGTCGGGGATGGCGTCGAGCCGCACGCGCCGCATCGACGCGTAGCCCGCCACGGCGAGCGCCACGGCGAAGAGGAGCACGAGCCCGCGGTTGCGCGCCGACAGCTCGAGGAGCTTCGTCATCACGGCGCACCTCGCTGCGCGAGCGCCGCGCGCAGGCGGCTCTCGGAGTCGACCATGAAGGTTCCGCGCGACACGACGCGCTCGCCCTCGAGCACACCGTCGAGCACCTCCCAGCGGTCTTCGAAGAGGGCGCCGAGGCGCACGGTGCGCGGTTCGAAGGTCCCTTCGCCCGTCTGAACGAAGACGTAGCGCGCGGCGCCCGTGTCGATCACCGCGTCGCGGGGGAGCTCGAGCCGCGCGACACCGCCGTCTGAAACGCCTTCAAAATAGGCCTCACCGTACATCCCAGGGCGGAGCGCGCGGGCGGGGTTGGGGGCCTCCATGCGCACCCGCGCGGCGCGCGAGTCGGCCGCCACGGCGGGCTCGACGAGGAGCACCCGCGCCGTCACCGCGGGGCCTCCGCCGCCGGGCACGAAGCGCGCGGTCGCGCCGCGGCGCACGCGGGCGAGGTCGCGCTCCCACACGCTCGCGACGACCCACACGCGGCTGAGGTCCGCGAGCTCGTAGAGGGCCGCGTCGGGGGTGGCGTAGGCGCCCTGCACCGCGGCGTTGCGAACGACCGTCGCCCCGGCGGGCGCACGCACCGGGACGGCCCGCAGCGGCGCCCCCACGAGGAGCATCGCGTCGATGTCGACGGGCGCCATGCCCAGGAGCTCGAGCGACTGCCGCGACGCCGCGTACGCGTCGGCCGAGCGCGCGCCCCCCGGCTGCCCAGCCCACCGCCGCGCGGCGAGGAGCTCTTGCTGCACCTGAAACACCTGCGGCGCGTACACCCACGCGAGGGGCTGCCCCGCGGCCACCTCGGCCCCGGTCTCGCGCACGGCCACGCGCTCGACGAAGCCCGGCGCGCGCACGCGCACCTCGTAGCGTCCGCGCTCCGAGGCCTCGACCACGGCGGGCGCGCGCAGCGCCCCGACGGCGCCGCCGCGTCGCACGGGCTCGCTCACCACGCCGCCGAGCTGCTGACGGTCGAGCGCGAGGGTCACCGTCGCGAGGGGCAGCGCCGCGGCGTCTTGGGCGCGGCCCGCGTCGGTCGCCATCACCGTCTGCGCGCCGTGCGAGCGGTCGGAGGGAATGGGCTCGAGCGCCATGTGGCAGATGGGACAGTCGCCCGGGTTGGGCGACGTAATCTGCGGGTGCATCGGGCAGTAGAAGCGAGCGTCGGAGGCGACGCCCGCGCGCTCGGGGAGCGGGCCCCAGAAGCGGTACACGCTCGCGCCCGCGAGGGCCGTCACCGCGATCAAGAGGGCCCAGCGCACCAGGGCCATCACGCGCGTCGCGCGCGCAGAGGAGTGGTCGCTCACGGCGCGCTCCTCGCGTCGTCGAGGGCCACGCGGTCGAGCCCCTCGCCCACGGCCTCCTCGAGCGCGGCGACGGCGCGCGCGAGCTCCACGACGAGGTCGGCCTCGTCCATCGCGAGGTCGAGCCGCATGCGGGCGGCGTCGAGCCACGCGAGCAGCGGCGCGCCCGTCACGTAGCCCGCGCGGGCCGCGTCGAGCGCGCGGTCGGCGGCGGGGAGCGCCTCGGCCCGCACCACCGCGAGCTCGCGCTCGATCCCCTCGACGCGCGCGTGGGCGTCGATCACCTCGGCGCGCACGGCCACCTCGGCCTCGCGCACGCCGGCCTCTTCGGCCGACAGGCGCGCCTCGCCCGCGGCCACGCGCGCCCCGCCGGGGCCCCACAGCCACGGGAGCGTCATGCCCACCGTGGCGCCGTATCCGTTGTGGTGGCTCGGGTCGAACCACCCGCTGAGCCCTACCATAAACTCCGGTCGCGTCGCCTCGGCGCGCGCGCCGTCGAGGCCCGCGCGGGCGCCCTCCACGCGGCTCCGAGCCTCGGCCACCATGGCGCGGCGCGCGAGGGCCCTGCCCATGAGTTCGG
>CANMAT010000510.1 GCA_947494865.1 Deltaproteobacteria bacterium | reverse complement strand
GCCCGACACCGTGTCGCTGCACGCGCCGAGGGCCAGCGCGGTGCCGAAGGCGAGGGCCGCCGCGCGGCTCAACCGTCGCGGCGCCTCGGGGCGCACGCGCGCGGAGAACCCCTCGGGCATGGGCGACTGACAGAAGGGGCACTCCCCCTCGGTGGCGCGAACGTGGCGCGCGCACGCGGGGCACGGCGAGAGCGGTTGATACATCGCGCTACTCCTCGGTGAGCCATCCCTCGCCGGTGGCGGCGAGCTCTCGGGCGCGCGCGAGCTCGTCGGCGGGCCAGTCTTCGAGCACGATCTCCCAGGTGCCGTGGTCGAAGGGCAGGCCCGGCGCCGCCTCGGTGCGCACCATGCGCTCGCGCTTGCCCTCGCGCAGGTACTCGAGCGCGCGGTGGTGGCAGTAGGGGTTGTTGCCCGGCTTGCCGAAGAGCACCTGCGTGGTCCACGTGCAGCCCGCGCGGCAGGTGTCGTTGTAGTAGCAGGTCCGGCAGTAGCCCCAGAGGTCGTCGACGGTGCGGTCGCGGGTGAAGCGCAGGGCGCCGGCGCGCTCCCAGATGTCGCGCAGCGAGTTGTCGCGGATGTTGCCCCCGACGTACTCCTTCGAGGTGAGCGAGGGGCAGCCCTTGATCGACCCGTCGGCCTCGATGCCGAGGGTGCTGCGACCCGCGCCGCACGAGGCCATGTGCCCGCGCGGGAGCGTGCCGCGGAGCACGTGCTCGTAGGGGCCGAAGTACCCGATGTTGTTGCCCGGCCAGATGCGCACCTTCGCCTGGTCGGCGCGCTTCTTCAGCCGCGCGAGCATGGGCATCACCTCGAGCACCTGGTAGGGCTCGAGCAAGAGGTCGGGCTCGTCGGCCGCCCTCCCCATGGCCACGGTGAGCTGCACCTGCCACGAGTGGATGCCCGCGGCGATGAGCAGTTCGAACACCTCGGGCATCTGCCGCAGCGAGTAGCGCCCGAACTGCGAGTTGGCCGACACGTGAACGCCCGCGGCGCGGAGGTTCTTGATGGCTTCGAAGGCCGACCGCCAGCTCCCTTGCACCGCGCGGAGCTTGTCGTGCACCTCTTCGAGCCCGTCGATCGACACCGACACGCTCTGAATGCCCGCGGCCTTGGCCTCGCGGGCGCGCTCGGGGGTGATGCCGCGGCCGCCCGTGGTCATCGTGCACTCCATGCCGTGGGCGCGCACGGCGCGGGCGATCTCGGTCCAGTCGTCGCGGAGGTAGGCCTCGCCGCCGATGAGGGTGACCTCTTTGGTACCCAGCTCGGCCATCTGCTTCACGAGGTCGAGCGCCTGCTCGGTGGTGAGCTCGTCGGGCCGCGCGTGGCCCGCGCGCGAGCCGCAGTGACGGCACGCGAGGTCGCAGCGCAGCGTGATCTCCCACACGGCGTAGATGGGCTGCCAGCGCTGGTCGATGGGGCGCACCGCGTCGGCCAGCGGGAGCATTCTCCGCGCGGGGGGAGCCTTCGGTGCGATGGGCAGCAATCGCGGTCGGGGGCCGAGCTCTGACATGATGGTCGTGGTGTGTCCGGGTTGTGTGTCACACGCGGCTCGCCGCGAGGGCGCCGCGCACGGGCTGGGCATCGTGAGAGCAACACCCGTACCGAGGCGCAGCGACTCTATACGCAACGTGAACGCTCCCGCAAAGTGGTCACCGGAATGCGGTGTGTGATAGCGCCCGCACATGGAGCGCAAGATCCGCGTCGGGCTGGTTTTCGGCGGTCGTTCGGGCGAGCACGAGATCTCGCTCTTGTCTGCGCGCTCGATCTTCGACGCGCTCGACCGCGACCGCTACGAGCCCGTTCTGCTGGGCATCGACCACGACGGGCGCTGGCACCTTCAAGAGTCGGCGCAGGCGCTGCTGGCAGCACCTGGCACACCGCTGCACCTCCAGGCCGGCGCAGCGCCGGTCGCGGTGTCGCCGGGCAGCGTCTCGCGCGATGGCACCCTGGTCACGGTGGGCGCTGGCGGCACAGGGTTGGGGCCCGTCGACGTGATCTTTCCGGTGCTCCACGGCACCTACGGCGAAGACGGGACCATTCAGGGGTTGCTCGAGATGGCGGGCGTCCCGTACGTGGGGAGCGGGGTGCTGGGCTCGTCGACGGGGATGGACAAAGACTTCGCCAAGCGCCTCTTTCGCGCGTCGGGTCTGCCCGTGGTCGACGGCTTCGTGGTGCGCGCGGGCGAAGGGCGTGAAGCCTCCGAGGTGGCGCGCGAGGTGGTCGAGCGCTTCGGGTACCCGTGCTTCGTGAAGCCCTGCAACATGGGAAGCTCCGTGGGGGTTTCGAAAGCCCGCAACGACGGTGGGCTCACCGAGGCGTTGGCGACGGCGTTTCGCTACGACACCAAGGTGCTCATCGAGCGCGGCCACGCGGTGCGCGAGATCGAGGTTGCGGTGCTGGGCAACGAGAGGCCCGAGGCCTCGGTGGCCGGCGAGATCATTCCCACGCACGACTTCTACTCGTACGAGGCGAAGTACCTCGACGAGCACGGTGCGCACCTGAAGATCCCCGCGGAGCTCACCGACGCACAGCACGCCGAGGTGCGCGCGATGGCGCTCGAGGCCTTCAAGGCGCTCGACCTGGCGGGCCTGGCGCGCGTCGATTTCTTCTTGGAGAAGGGCACCGGGCGGTTCTACCTGAACGAGGTGAACACCATCCCGGGCTTCACGCGCATCAGCATGTACCCGAAGCTCTGGGAGGCCACCGGGGTGCCCTACGCGAAGCTGGTCGACCGGCTCATCGCGCTGGCGCTCGAGCGCCACGCGACGCGCAAGGCGCTCTCGACGCGCTACGTGCGGTAGCGGGCGCTACGCGTCGGCGGGCTTCGCCTTCTTCGCGCGCTTCTTGGGCGCGGCGGCGGTGTCGGTGAAGAGCGCGTCGGCGAGCCCCGCCGTGGTGCCCTCGGCGTCGTTGAAGCGCGCCAGGCGCTTGAGCGCCGCGAACGACGTGCTCCACGCGCGCTCCAGCGCGTCGCGGGCGGCGAGGGCCTTGCGGTATGCCGCGTCGGGCGCCTTCGCGCTGGCGAGCGCCTTGTCGACGGCGTTGGCGGTCGTCACGCAGCGCTTCGCGGCGGCGAGCGTGGCCTTCGAGGCGCCCTTGCGCTTCGCGACCTTCGCGGCGAGCGCGCGCACCGCGTCGGGCTGCTTGTCGTAGCTCAGCGCCTTGAGCCGCGCGGGACCGTGCTTCGAAAGACCCTTGAAGGGGTTCACCCGCGGCGCTCCGTCGTTCGCGAGCGCGAGGGCCAACCCGTCGACCGCGTCGTCTTGATCGACGTCGCGCTCGGCGACGAGGGCGAGGGCGGCGCGCCACCCTTCGAGCTTCGCCTGCGCGGTGCCCGACGCCTTCACGTAGGCGGCGTGCACCTTCTCGAAGCTGGCGAGCCTCGCCTTCACGGACTTTACGTCGTGGTTCTTGGCCCGTTCAAGAATGCCATCCCCTGCCTCGACGCGTCCGCCCGGAGACAGGTTGGTTGTCAGTGCCGTCATGGTCTCGCGATTCTCCTTCTCGGAGATCGAAACGCAGCCCGCGAACACCGTCAAGCGCGAAGCTTCGCGGTCTACACGAGGGTCGCAGCGTGCGAGCGGCGGATGTACGGGTACAGAGGCGCGGGTCGCACGGTGCGCGCGAGGTGCCTATGGGCGTAGAGGCCGTGCGCGCACGGTGCTAGCGGCGTGTCTACGGGTGTTGAGGCGTGCCTCGCACGGTGCGGGTGATGTCTCGAGGGGTGTAGAGGCGCGGGTCGCACGAAGGTGGCTTGAGCGCGGCGAGTCTTCGGGCGATCTTCACGGGATGACGGGCAGCCGAGTGGACGATGAGCCGGAGGAGGAGGTCGCCGCACCCGTCGACGAGCTGTCGGTGCACATCGGAGAAGACGGCCTGCCGACGATGACGCAGGTGCCGATCGAGGAGTATCGACGCGAGGTGATGGCGCACCTCGCCTACATCGCGCAGGCCCGCGACGCGGTGGCCCGCATGACCGACGCCTCGGCGCGGGCGGCGAAGGCGGACGGACGCGTCGAGCGCGCTCGCTGCAGCGCGGAGTCATCGAAGGCCCTCGAAGACCTCAAGGCGGCGACGAGCGTGCTCGAGGCGCTCAGGCCGAAGGGGCCGCTGCTCACGCCCGAGCAGCGCAGCAAGCTCAGGGTGCTCACGCCCGAGGAGCGCGCGCGGATGGAGGAGCTGAGCGCGATGCTCCTGGACGGCGACTTCTCGGCCGATGCCGATGCCGATGCCGCCGACGTAGAGGCCGTGGATGTGCCCGAG
>CANMAT010000509.1 GCA_947494865.1 Deltaproteobacteria bacterium | reverse complement strand
GTCGCACGAGCGGCTGCACCGTGTCGTGCGCCACCCCTCGCTCCGTGCTCGTCAGCAGTTCACGTGGAGTCGGCTGCTCGTTCTAGCCTCTCGCTCACGCATCTGCCCACCTTGCTCACGCTCCCGATGACCTTGCTCACCGCTGAGCAAGCCTCCCGCCCCAGTGAGCAAGCCCCTTCCTCCCGCTGAGCAAGCTCCTCCTGCCGCCGAGCAAGCACATCCCCCGCTTACACTCACCGCGCGATCTGCCGATGAAGCCCCTTGAGGGCATTCCCCCGCCCTCGCTGGAGCCTCTGCGATGTCCACCCCCGACGACCGCCCTTCACGACAGACGCTCGACCGCCTCCCCCAGCGCGTACTCACCTTTCTGCTCGCGGTGGGCTTCACTCCCGCGATTCGCGCGACCCTCCTCGCGCGCGGCTACGACCGCACGGAGCACGCGCACGGCTGGGCGATGCTCCGCGCCGTCGACCCCTCCCTCGACGACGACGCCGTCTGGCAACCGCCGGACGCGCGCGGCGCCGAGTCGCACTCCGCAGCCGTGCGCAACGCCCTCGAACGCCTCGCCACCCTTGGACGCGAGAACCTCGCCGTGGTCGACGCCACCCTGCGGCACCGCGCACCCGCCGCCCACGCCTTTCTCTTCGCGGGCGCGCTCGCCGACATCGACGACGCGGCGTGGTCCCTCGCGCTTCGCCACTTCGAAGATCGCCTCGTGGCCCTCGCCGCCCACGCCGAAGGACGCACCTCCCCCGGACCGCTCCCCTCGCTCGCCCAGATCACCGCCGACGAGGCCCGCGAGGCGAGCGCCCTCATCGCGCGTCGGGGCGTCACCGCCGAAGCGCGCGCCACGATCGTCGCCCTCATCGACGTCGCGCACACCTACGGCCCGACCACGCCCCCCGCTCCCCCCGCGCACGCCGACCCCGACGCCGCGCTCGTGAGCCTCTACGCCTGGTTCAGCGAGTGGAGCGCCATCGCCCACAGGGCCATTCGCCGCCGCGACCAGCTCGTCTCCCTGGGCCTCGCCACACGCCGCGCACCCGCTTGATCCGCCCGCGCCCCTCGCGCGCGCACCGCAGACCGTGATACCCGTTTCGTCCGATGCGTACCTCCATTGGGCGATGGGCCCTCTTCACGATCGGTCTCGCGCTCGGCTGTAACAGCCCCGCGCCCTCGGCCACCGACGCCGGCGTCACCGACACCGCCGTCACCGACGCGCCCGTCGCGCCCGCGCGCGCCGAGTGCAACCCCCTCGGCTACGCCGAGGCCTGCATGCTGCCCTTCCCGTCGGCCTACTACCAGACCGACACGGCCCTCGCGCTCCCCATGGCGGCGCTGCCCATCTCGCGCGGGCGCCTCTCCAACGCGGGCGAGCCTGTTGCGCTCGACCCCGCCCCGTGGAACCGCCTCGACGGCTTCTCGCCCTCGTCGCCCATTCTCGCGTACCTGCGCGGCCCCCTCGACGTGCGCACCCTCATCGCGCCCGACGACATCGCCCGCAGCGTCACCGCCATGGGCTCCACCGCCGTCGTCGACATGGAGACCGGCGAGCGCGTCGCGCACTTCTCCGAGCTCGACGCCACCATCCGCGATCAGCACCCCGAAGACCTCCAGTCGATCATCATTCGCCCCGCGCTGCGCCTCAAGGCCGGCCACCGCTACGCCATCGCCATCACGAAGGCCGTGCACACCACCGCGGGCCCCGCGCCCGCGAGCCCGCCGGGCTTTCAAGCCATTCTCGACAACCGCGCCGCCAGCGACACGCGCCTCGCCCGCGTGGCGCCGCGCTACGAGGCCATCTTCGCCGCCCTCGGCCGCGCGGGCATTCAGCGCACCGACCTCGTGCTCGCGTGGGATTTCACCACCGCCTCGGAGCGCCACCTCACGGGCCCCGTGCTCTCCATGCGCGACCAGGCCATGACCATGGTGGGCCCCATGGGCGCAGGCTTCGCCGTCACGCAGGTCGAAGAGGACTACAACGTCAACATCCTGCGGCGCATCTCGGGCACCTTTCAGGTGCCGCGCTTCTTGAGCGACCCCGCGGGCGACCGCGGCACCATGGTGCGCGCCGCCGACGGCACCCCGACGCCCATGGGCATGTACAACGTGAACTTCGTCGCCATGGTGCCCCGCAGCGCCGCCACGCGGGGCCCCCTCCCGCTGCTGCACTTCGGCCACGGGCTCTTCGGCTCGGGCGCGGGCGAGCTCGGGCTCGCGGCCGACACCACCAACTACATGCAGCGGTTCTTGAACGACCAGGGCTACATCGCCGTGGCCACCGACTGGGCCGGCCTCTCGGCGAGCGACAACCTCACCGCGGGCCTCGCCCTCTCGGATTTCAACTACCTCCCCACCCTCTCCGACCGGCTGCAGCAGGCCCTCGTGAACGCCATGGTGCTCTACCGCACGGCGCGCGGGCAGTTTCGCACCCACGCGGCCTTCGCCGTCAACGGCATGCCCGCCCTCGACACCGCGCGGGCGTACTACTACGGCATCTCCCTCGGCGGCATCATGGGCACGAGCTTCATGGGCTACTCGCCCGACTGCGAGCGCGGGGTGCTCAACGTAGCGGGCGGCAACTGGGCGCTCCTGCTCCAGCGCTCGTCGAACTTCGCGGCCTTCGAGTTCGCCTTCGGCGACTACGAGAACCGCATCGACCGGCAGGTGCTCTTCGTGCTCGCCCAGTCGCTCTTCGACCCCAGCGACCCGATGAACGTCGCGCCCCACCTCCTGCGCGACCGCCTCCCCGGCGTGCCCGAGAAGCGCGTGCTCTATCAGTATGCCGTCGCCGACGCGCAGGTGAACAACCTCGCCAGCGAGTCGGTGCTGCGCACCCTCGACATGCCCCTGCTCACCCCGTCGGCGCGAACGCCCTTCGGCCTGCGCCCCGTCACGGGCCCGCAAGACTCCGCCGTGAGCATCTGGGACGAGCGCCCGATGCCCGCGCCGCCCGGCACCAACGTGCCCGCGCGGAGCAACAGCACGCACGGCAGCGTGCGCGACCTCGCGGCGCTCAAAGAGCAGATCCGCCGCTTTCTCACCCCCACCGGCCGCGTCGAGCACACCTGCGACGGCCCCTGCGACCCGCAGTAGCCCGAAGGTCCTCGGATGGCGAGCATCCTCCTGTGTGACGACGAGGCGCAGGTCGCCCGCGCCCTCAAGCGCATGCTGCGCGACCATCAGGTGGTGCTCGCCGACGGCCCCGACGGGCTCGACCACCTGAAGCGCCAGCGCTTCGACGTCATTCTCACCGACCTGCTCATGCCCGGCGTCGACGGCTTCGCGATCCTCGAGGCCGCGCGGCGCTACGCGCCCACCACGCCCGTCATCGTGATGAGCGGGCGCGCGCAGACCAGCGAGGCCGTGCGCGCCATGCGAGCGGGCGCGAGGGATTTTCTCACCAAGCCCTTCGACCTCGCGGCCTTCGAAGAGGTGCTCGCCTCGGTGTGGGCGTCGGCCATTCCGAGCGAGGCGCCCGCCACCGAGGCGCTCGCGTGGCGCGACCAGCACGCCCCGTGGCTGCTCGGCGACTCGCCCGCGATGAAGCGACTCTTCACCGCGCTCTCGCGCGTGACCGACACCGACTGCACCGTGCTCATCACGGGCGAGTCGGGCGCGGGCAAGGAGCTCGTCGCGCGCGCCATCGTGGCGGGCTCGGACCGCGCGCGGCAGCCCTTCGTGGCCGTCAACTGCGCGGCCTTCCCCTCGACGCTCATCGACTCCGAGCTCTTCGGCCACAAGAAGGGAGCCTTCACGGGCGCCACGGCGTCGCGCTCCGGGCGCTTCGTGCAGGCCCACCAGGGCACCATCTTTCTCGACGAGATCGGCGAGATGGAGATCGGCGCGCAGGCCAAGCTCCTGCGGCTCATTCAAGAGGGCGAGCTCACGCCCGTGGGCGCCGACGTGTCACAGAAGGTCGACGTGCGCCTCCTCGCGGCCACCAACCACATGCTCGAGCAGGAGATCCAAGACGGCCGCTTCCGCAACGACCTCTTCTGGCGCCTCAACGTGTTTCCCGTCGAGGTGCCGTCGCTGCGTCAGCGCGTCGAAGACATCCCCGCGCTCACCGAGCACTTCATCCGATGTTCGAACGAGCGCTTCCGCCGCTCGATCACCGGCGTCTCCCACGACGTGATGCACACGTTTCGACAGCACGCGTGGCCCGGCAACATCCGCGAGCTCGAGAACCTCATCGTGCACATGGTGATCATGAAGCGCACGGGGCAGATCACCCTCGCCGACCTGCCGCCCGCGCTCATGCCCT
>CANMAT010000508.1 GCA_947494865.1 Deltaproteobacteria bacterium | reverse complement strand
TCCAACTCGGGGCGGACGACGGCGCCCGACAATGCCCGTTCAACAGGAGCCACGGTCTCTACCGCGAGCGCACCCCCCGTGGCAACGCCTCCCAGAAACGCCACAAAAAGACCTTCGAACAACCTGTCAAGGGGATCACTCCACGGATTTTTGACCGCATCGCGAGGGTGAATACATTGGGGGCAGATGTAGGTGCGAGTAGGAACTCCGCCGACTCTTCTAGCCATCACATCGCCGTTCATTCGCGAGGATCAAGATCATGAATTCCAGGTTTTATCGTTCGTTCGAGGAGTTTGCGCGTGACGAGATTCGCCCCGGCGCGACCCGCGTGGGCTGGTCGCTCGACGACCTGGATTTCGGCTCGGAAGCACCGACCGAGGATTTCGCCTTCGACGACAAGGAAGACGCCGAAGACGAAGACGAGGAGTAGTTCGGGAGGCGGGAGGGGGCCGGAGGGGCCGACGCGGGAGGGAGCGGCGTCGGTCAGTGCGGCGCGGCGGCGGGGGCGAGGTTCGTATCGCGGACGACGCGCGCGGCGTTCTGCATGGCCGTGGGGTTGATGGCCACGGGGACGCGCCTCTGCTGCAGCGGAGGGAGCTGCACCGAGCCCTCGGCGGAGCCCGGCGCGATGACAACGCCCGGGGGCACCACGGGGGCGGCAGCCGTGGGCGCTGCGGCCGCGGGCGCGGCGGTCGGGAGCGCGGCCACGAGCGTCACGCGGCCGAAGCGCTCGAGGGCGTGGAAGTCGCCGGTGCGCGGCGCGCTCCATGCGGCAAAGCGGTGGCCGCCCTGCTTGGCCTCGTCCATCACGAAGAGGTTGAGGCGCACGGCGTCGCCCGCCTGCGGGGGATTGTGCGCGAGGCCCGTCGAGACCGACGCCCACGGAATGGCGAACTCGACAGTGTAGCCCGCGTCGTTGTCGTCGGGGTTGCCGATGGTACCCGGCGCGCCGAGCACCACGCCGGAGCGCGTCTCGGGGTTGAAATCGATGTGGCCCGGCGTCGGCGTCGAGGGCTGACGCGCGCGGTCGTAGCGGGTGTCGAAGCGCGTGTTGCGCGGCGAGACCTGAAACTCGTAGTAGTTCTGCCCGTCGCCGTCGGGGTCGAGCATCACCTCGACCGCGTCGTGCTCCCAGAGGTGATCGTCGCGCTGCGTGGAGGGGTCGACGAGGTTCTCGTCTTGAACTTCGAAGGCCACGTAGAGGTTCTGATCGTCCCAGAGGAGGCGCGCGAGGGCGTGGGCGTCGGTGCCCGAGGCCGGATCGCCCGACATGGTGCTCACCAGAGCGCCGGTGCGCGCCGCGTTCTGCCACGCGGGCTCGTCGAGGCGGCCGTCGGCGGTGATGGGACCCTCGGCGCGGGGCGCCGTCATCTCGGCCACCTGAATCTGGACCCCCGTGCGGAGCTCCAGCGCGCGCGCCCGGCGGTCGCCGTCGGTCGACTCCGGCGGCGTAGGCGTCATGCGATCGGCATCCTTCCAGATGCCGAGGTGAAAGCGCACCACGGGCGAGTCCCAGTCGGCCGGGAGGTCGAAGGTCTGCGTGTCGGAGATGAACTCGCCCGCGCGCCATCGCTCGGGCTGATAGGCGCGGCGAACCTCGCCCACGTTGTCTTGATTGGTGCGCGGTCGGTTGGCGTCATCGAGGTGCGTGAAGAGCCGCCAGCCGTCGCCGGGGGCCGTGTTGCACTTCCACCACCAGGTGACGGTGATGCTCTGCCCGGGGCGGAGCTCCGTCACGTTGATGTCATAACCGATGAGCTGCACCTTGTTGCCACCGAAGCTGATGCTCAGCGGGTGCTGCGGGGTCGGGGCGGTGCGCCTCGCCACGCGACGCCGCACGGATTCGAGCTCTTGTGACGACACTCCGCCGCGATTCTGGGCGGGCTGCTCGACACACCCCGCGCCGAGCGCGAGGCACACGATCCATCGGGCTGCGTTCTTCATCTGATCCCCTCTTAGGGTTGCCAATCTAAAGTCGGTCGCTGGTTACATCGCGCGCGGAGAGCTCCGCGGCGTTACTTCTTGCTCTTCTTCTTCGCGAGGCGCTGCTGGCGCCGCACGTCGCGCTGGCGCATGCCCCCCGGCGCCGCGCGCCCGGGCGCTCCGCCGCCGCCCATGAGCTGGTTCATAAAGCCCATGGGATCACCGCCCGGGCCGCCGCCGGGCCCGCCAGGGCCGCCGCCCGCCACGGCCGCCTCGAGCATCTCCTGCATGAGGGTCGACATGGCGCCGTTCTCGCCCTGCACGCGGACCATCTCGCGGAGCCTGCGCGCCATCGCGAGCTGCTTGGCCCCGGGCAGCTTCGAGAGCATGCCCGCCTGCTTGCCGATGCCGCCCATCATCTCGCGCATCATCATGAATTTGCCGACGAGCTCGGCCACCTCTTCGGGCTTGCGCCCCGAGCCCCTGGCGACGCGGTTCACGCGCGTGGGCTGCTCTTTGAAGAGGTCGGCGAACTTGCGCTCCTGCTTCGTCATCGACCCGATCATCGCCTTCACGCGATCGAGCTCGGTGTCGTCGAGCTTCACATCCTGGGGCACCATCTCCGAGAAGAAGGGCATCTTCTCGAAGAGCTCTTGCAGCGGGCCCATCTGCTGAATCATCTGAATCTGCTGCAGAAAATCGTCGAAGGTGAAGTCGCCCTGGAGCATGCGCTGGGCGTCTTCTTCGACCTTCTTCGTGTCGGTGATCACGCGGTTGAAGTCGTTGACGATGCCCACGATGTCGCCCATCCCGAGGATGCGCGACGCCATGCCGTCGGGACGAAACGGCTCGATCTGCTCGACGCCTTCGCCCACGCCCGCGAACTTGATCGGTACGCCCGTGACCTCGCGGATGGAGAGCGCCGCGCCGCCGCGGGCGTCGCCGTCGAGCATCGTGAGCGCCACGCCCGTGAGCCCCAGCGTCTCGTGGAAGGTCTGCGCGGTGCCGAGCGCGTTCTGCCCGATGGCCGCGTTGACCACGAGCAAGATGTTCTGCGGCTTCGCCTCGTCTTTAATGGCCTGCAGCTCGCCCATGAGCGCCGTGTCGATCGCGAGGCGACCGGCGGTGTCGAGAATGACGAGGTCTTTCTTCTGCACGCGGGCGACGGCGAGCGCGCGGCGGCACACCTCGAGGGCCGTGCTGCCCTGCACGCTGAACACGGGCACGCCGATCTTGTTGCCGAGCACCGTGAGCTGCTCGATGGCCGCGGGGCGCTGCAGGTCGGCGGCCACGAGGAGCACCTTCTTGCCCTCCTTGGCGTACATGCGCGCGAGCTTGGCGCTCGTGGTGGTCTTGCCCTGACCCTGGAGGCCCACCATCATCACGATGGTGGGGTTGCCCTTCGGGGCCTCGCGCAGCGCCTCGGGGTCGCTGTCGGCCATCATCGCGATGAGCTGCTCTTCGCAGGCCTTTACGAAGAGCTGCTCGGGCGCGACGGCCACCTTGCGGCCCTGGTGCTCGACGCGCACCTGCACCACCTGGCCGAGCATCTTCTCGCGCACCCTGGCGAGGAATCGTTTTACGACCCCGAGCTCGACGTCGGCCTCGAGCAGCGACACGCGCACATCGCGGAGCGCCTGGTCGATGACGTCCTCGGAGAGTTCGGCCATGCCCGTAAGCCTCTGACGGGCGGCCCTGAATCCCTTGGTAAGCGCGTTGAACATGGCGTGGGAACGAGCGCCTACCACGTTAACCCGGTGCCCTTCAACCCATCACCCGCTGCGCAGTGCGCAACCGCTTTGGGGCCGCAGGGCCCCGCGGAGTGTGCCTAAGTGGCGCGCGGCCCTCATGTGGGGGCGCACGAGGAGGCGACGCATGAGCACGGTGTTTCGCGACGGGATCTTGAAGGACAAAGTGGCGTTCGTGACGGGCGGCACGAGCGGGATCAACCTCGGCATCGCGAAGGCCCTCGCGGCGCAGGGCGCGCGGGTGACCGTGTGCGGGCGCAACGCCGAAAAGGCCGCCGCGGCCGCGGGAGAGATCAGCAAGCTCGGGCACCCCGCGGTGGGCCTCTCGCTCGACGTGCGCGACTACGCCTCGCTTGACAAGGCCCTGCGCGCCACGCACGAGGCCTTCGGCCCCATCGACATCCTCGTGAACGGCGCCGCGGGCAACTTCCCGGCCCCCGCGGTGGGCATGTCGGCCAACGGCTTCAAGGCCGTGGTCGACATCGACCTCCTCGGGTCGTTCAACGCGTGCCGCGCGGCCTTCGAGTTTCTTCGCAAGCCGGGCGCCGCGGTGCTCGCCATCAGCGCGCCGCAGGCCTTCGCGCCGACGCCGCTGCAGG
>CANMAT010000507.1 GCA_947494865.1 Deltaproteobacteria bacterium | reverse complement strand
CCCGACGGTCGCGTTTCGAGGTACGACGAACCTCGCCGGGGCAGACATGGGCGCCAACATCGGTCAGGCTACGGGCTACGGGTCGGAGTACTACTCGCGCGCCGAGGCCATCGGGGCCGTGAACCGGGCCACGGGCGGCGGCGTGAGGTACACGGGCCACTCGCTCGGCGGGGGCCTCGCATCGGCGGCGTCGCAGCGCAGCGGCGGACCCGCGTACACCTTCAACGCCGCGGGGCTCAACCGCGGAACCATCTATCGCCCGGCGGGCACCGGCTCGCAGATTCGGGCCTACCGCGTCGACGGCGAGGCGCTCACCGGCGCCCAGGAGCCGGGGTGGAGGACCGCGCTCGTCTCCCCCTTCGCCGCCCTCGCAGGCAGGCTCTTCTCTCCCAAGGCCGCGGGCATTCCGCACGAGCTCCCGGCGACGAGCATCGACCCCGTCAGTCGTCACAGCATGTCCGACGTGACGAAGGGCATCGAGCAGCAGAAGGAAGAAGACCAGAAGAAGATCGCCAAAGACACTGGCAAGAAGTGCTGAGGGAGACCCCGTGACGCTCGCGCCCGAACGATTCTTCGACGGCCCCCAGCTCGCGCTCGCGCAGGCCATTCAGCGCGGTGACCTCGCCGCCGTGCGCGCCCTCGCGCCGCAGACCGACCTGCGCGCCTACGGGGCCCAGCAGAGCACGCTCCTCCACTACGCGCTCCACGAGGCCCTCTCGCGCGATGCGGGGCGCCTCGACGTGATGCGCGAACTCGTCGTGTGTGACCCTTCGATTGTGCACCTCCACGGCGCCAACATCGGCACCGTCTATGAGGTGGCCCTCGGGTCGATCTACCCCGACTTTCTCGAAGCGCTCCTCGACGGCGGCGTGTCGCCCGACGCGCGCGCCTACGAAGACTCCGTGCCGGGCATCGTGGCCGCCGCGCTCGACGGGCGCATCGGCACCGTGCGGCTCCTGCTCGACCGCGGCGCGCAGGTCGACGCGCGCAACGACGTGGGCGACACGGCGGCCTTTCGCGCGCTCACGGGCCTTCACCTCGATGTGCTCGACGTGCTCCTCGAGCGCGGGGCCAGCGTGCGCGCGGTCAACCGCCTCGGCGTGTCGTTCCTCTACACGCTCTCGCTGACGATCGAAGACACCTACGACGACTCGCCCGAGCGCGCGCGGCTCACGGCGCTGCGAGACCGCGTCGCGTGGAGCGACGGCCTGTGGCCACCGCTGCCTCCCGCCGCGGAGCGAGAGGCGATGCGCGCGCGCGGCGAAGAGCCCATCGTTCCCCACGGCCAGGCGCGCTGAGCGAGAGCAGACACCCATCATGGCAACCGCGAACACCATCGGACGCATCGTCGGTCAGTCGCCCGAGAGCGAGGCCAAGACCGAAGACGCCAACCCCCTCGCGAAGATCAAAGAGATCTTCGACAAGGCCAAAGGGCTCTACGAGAAGATCAAGGAGATGGTCGAGAAGTTCAAGAAGCTCGCCGAGGCGAACCACGAAGAGGCGAGCGGTGCGGGCGAGTCCGGTGCGAGCGAGCGCAGCGCGAACCCGCCCGTCGAGACGCCCGAGCACCTGCGCGATCGGCTCACCGAGCTCGGCGCCACGCTCGGCGCAACGGCGGCCACGATGGAGGGCCCTCCGCGCCGCGATCAGGCCATCACGCGTCAGGTCACGCAGACGCTCTTCGAAACGGCGATGCGGGTTTCGAACGCGCCCGGCGCCGCGATTCACACGCTCGACCTCGCGCACCTCGCGAACACGCTCACCGAGGTCGCGAACTCGGCGCCGACGCCCGAGCAGCGCGTGCAGGCCGTCGACAACGCGGCCACGATGGCGCGCCTCCGCGGGGCGAAGCCGTCGGTGCTCGAGGTGATCCAGTCGGTGTACGAGACCGTCAAGGCCGCGATGGAGCTCTTGAAGTCGCTCAAGCCCCAGAGCGACGGCGCGCAGGTGAAGGAGGGCTGACGGTCACGCGACGCGTCGGCCCTCTCGCTTCACCCGCTCGGAGTGCCTTCAGTTGAGGTCGATGAGCTTCGCGTCGACGTCGACGTGGGAGTCGTCGCCCGTACCCTGGATCGCGAGCTTCACGCCC
This sequence comes from Deltaproteobacteria bacterium, assembly GCA_947494865.1. Taxonomy (GTDB): domain Bacteria; phylum Myxococcota_A; class Polyangia; order Polyangiales; genus CAISKJ01. The sequence continues at coordinate 2,184 of CANMAT010000507.1, read as the reverse complement.
TGGAGGGTGACGTTGCCCGCGGCGTCCATCGAGAGGCGCGAGGCGCCGCAGGTGATCTCGAAGCGCATGCCCGCGTTGATCGAGTAGGTCTGCCCCACCTGCACGCTCTTGTTCTGCGAGACCGACTCCTGCGACGACTGAAAGACCTCGAGCGTCTTGTTCTGGTCGATCGTGGTCGAGTCGTTCTCGTGCACCTGCGTGATGCGGTTCTTGTCGATCGTGTTGAACTCCTCACCCATCACATGCTTCGTGCGATGGCGCTGCACGGTGAGGGTCTCGTCGTGCTTGACGAGGGTGTCCATGTCGCGCTGCGCCTGCACGTACACCTGCTCGGCGCCCTTCGCGTCTTCGAAGCGAATCTCGTTGTAGCCGCCGTCTTGAAGCGACGTCCACGTCTTGATCGTGGTGCGCGTCTTGTGCGCGGGGAGGCTGTACGGCGGGGTGTTTTCGCCGTTGTAGACGCAGCCCGTGACGAGGGGGCGGTCGGGGTCGCCCTCGAGAAAGTTCACCACGACCTCCATCCCGATGCGCGGGATGAACACGAAGCCCCAGTTGCCGCCCGACATGTTCTGCGCGACGCGGATCCAGCACGAGCTGTCCTGGTTCTCGTGGCCCTCGCGGTCCCAGTGAAACTGCACCTTGATGCGGCCGTGCTCGTCGGTGTGAATCTCTTCGCCCGCGGGGCCCACCACGCGCGCCGTCTGCGGCCCCTCGACGAGCGGTCGCGGCGTCACGCGCGCCGGACGCACGGGCACCGACGCGGGGTTGTCGTCGACGCGGTGCACCTCGACGCGGTTGTTGTAGCGCTCTTCGCCGTGCTCGGCGTCGGGGCCGTGAATGCCCGCGCCGCGGAGCAGCTTCTTGAAGCGCCTGCTCGCGCGAACCTCTTCGGGAATGGCGTTCCAGTCGTGTCCGCTGTGATCGACGGCGGTGACGAGGTAGGCGCGGTCGAGCTCGGGGCGCTCGTGTCCCGCGAGCGAGAAGCGCAGGCCGGGCATCATCCCCGTGACGTAGCTGTCTCCGTGGCCGCGGTGCATCCGCGTCTGGTGCTCCTCGGCGCGGAGCTTCGCGAGGCGCGCGGTGTTGTGGGTCTTGTACGCGTGGGCGCCGCGGTCATACGCCGTGATCGTCGAGCGCGCGGGGTACTCGTAGAGGGCGCGCGAGCCCTGGCCGTGGCGCGCGGTCATGTCGAGCTTCGCGCGGGGGCGGGTGAAGTCGAAATCGCGCAGCGTCACCGACGAGGGGCGCAGCGCGTGGCGCTCGTCGAACCACTGAAAGCCCTCGGTCGACGCGGTGAGCGTGCCGGATTCCATCGCGTGGATGGCTCTGCCGTCGAGCGTCGCCACCTTGGCCCAGGCGTGCTCGTCGCCCGCGAGCACGAAGGTCTCCCCGGCCTCGCCGTCGTGCTTGAAATAGAACGGGATGCCGTCGTCTTCGAGGAGGCGACGGATGAAGTCGAGGTCGCTCTCCTGATACTGCACCGTGTATTCGCGCGGGGCCATCGCGTCGAGGGCGCCGTCGATCACGAGCTCGCCGGGGCCCCGATACACGCCCGCCGACGCGAGCACCGCGCGCACGATCGCGGCGGTGTTCTTCTCTTGAAAGATGCGACAGTCGCTGCGCTGCGAGAGGAGCCACAGCGAGGGCACCACCTCGACGCGCACGAAGCGGTGCTGCGCGGTGGTCCCGAGCTCCTCGACCTCGGCGACGACGCCCTTGAGGTCGCGGGTGAGACCGCCGCGCGCGGTGGTCAGCAAGGCGGGCTTGCCGAGGAGCTCGTCGAGTCCGCCGCCGCCCGACTCCATGATCAGCACGACGCGGGCGCGGTAGACCTCGGACATCGCCTCGCGCGCGTCGAGGTTGACCACGTACCACGCGTCGGGCGTGACCCTCCCGGCAGAGAACGACCAGCGGACTTCGGGCAGGGGCGACGACGGCTCATTCATGACGGTTTTTGCCTCCCTCGCAGTCGCGCGGCCCCCGACGCAAGGGGGCGGCGCCGCAGCGTGCGCGACGGTACCGCAGTGAGGTGTTTTCGATCCAGCGGCGAACGCGCGGCGCCGTCAGGGGGGGTATAGGGCCTTGACGATGGGGGCGATTGGAGGCCCTATCCGCCGGAACGGGGGGATGTCCTGTGAGCAGTTCGATGGCGCCCGAGTGAGTTGCTCCGGACGCGAATGCGTG
>CANMAT010000506.1 GCA_947494865.1 Deltaproteobacteria bacterium | reverse complement strand
GGGAGCGCGGCGCGCGAGCCCATGGCGCGGGTCGTCGCGCGGGGCCACGACCGCCTCGTAGAGCACCTGAAGAAGCTCCGCGACGACGTGCACGAAGACTTCTGGGCGCCGCTCGCGGAGGCGCTGCGCCCCGACCCCGCGCGGCGCCCCGAGGGCGCGCAGCAGCTGAAGGCCCGCGTGCGCGCGGCGGCCCACGCCGCGGCGCTGTGGCGCGACGTGCCCGAGCCCGTGCCCGAACCCCCGGCGCCGAAGAACCTGCGCTCGGCGGCGCCCGACGCGGCGCTCGCGGCGCGGTCGCGCGCGGTGGCGCCCGAGGGGTGGATGCACGCCGAGCGGCTGCCCGCGCGCGTCGAGCCCGAGGTGGCCAAGGGGATGCTCTCGGTGGCCGCGCGGCGGCGTCGGGCGACGGCGTTTCCCGACCCCGTCGCGGCCCCGATCGCGGCGGCGGTCGCGCCCCCGATGGTGCCCACCTTTGCGGCCCCCGACGAGCAGGCCGAGGGCACCGTGCGCGCGCCGTCGGTGATGCCCGGGGAGTTCACCGCGGACGTGATGAACCCCACGTTTTCAAGCGATTTTCTGGGTTCCGAGGGCTCGGAGCGACGGCCCTCTCTGGTCGACGGGCTCGCGCGTCCGCTGTCGGAGGTGACGCTGCTCCCGAGCCGCGCGTGGGGCGCGCGGGTGAGCGCCGTCGACGCCCCCGCGCCGGTGTCTCCTCCGCGGCGCGCGCGCTCGACGACGCGGGGGCTCGACGAGGCCGAGGCGTCGGAGTTCTTCGCGAGGCTCGACGACGTGCCCTCCGACGCGACGGTGCCCGCGCCGCGCGCGAAGCCGCCGGGCTTCGAAGCCGACGCGGCGTTCAAGGCCCCGCGGGGCCTCGTGGTCACGAAGACCGAAGACGTCTCCGCGATGATGCACGCGATGCAGTCCCCGCTGCGTCCGTCGCCCGCGCCGCCGCCCCTCGCCCCGCCGGTGTTCGCCCACGCGCGACAGGGCACCATGCCCCCGCCGTCGTACGCTCCGCCGCCGGCGCGCTACGGGGCGGCTCCCCCGGCGGAGCCCTTCGTGCTGCGTCCGCCCGACGGGATGCCGGTGCAGTCGTCGGGGTCGTGGTGGGTGCTCGCGGTCGCTGCGGCGATCGTGCTGGGCGCCGCTACGGTGGCGGCGCTCATCGTGTTCGCGTAGGCGCTCAGCCTCGCGGGAGCCACCCGAGCACGTCGCGCAGCACGATCACGACGATGCCCATGAGGCTCTCGCCCGCGACGACGCCGCTCGACACGCTCACGATGTAGTTGTCGGCCCAGTCGCGGTTCTTCTTCTGAATGGCCCACGCGACGAGGGCGCCGACGAGCATCGCGAGGCTGTCGTTGGCGTCGATGACGAACGCGATGCCGAGCCCGGTGGCGCTCGGGAGGTACTTCTTCGCGTTGCGCGGCGCGAGCTCTTCGGCGACCGCGAGCAGCGCGCCCAGGGCGGCCCCGGCGGCGATGGCCGCGATGGCGTAGCGGGGGAGGTTCTGCGGGCCGTCTTTGAGGAGCCGCGCGACGCTCGCCCAGGCCTGCGCCGCCGGGGCGGCGAGCTCGTTGCCCAGCTTCTCGGGCTTCGCGATGAGGAAGTACACCGGCACGCACACGAAGGCCCCCGCGAAGACTCCGAGGATCTGCGCCCAGAACTGCTTGCGGGGCGCGCCGCCGAGGAGGTAGCCCGTCTTCACCTCGGTGAGCAGGTCGGCCGAGTGGCTCGCCGCGCCCGCGGTGACGGTGGCCGTCATGAGGTTGGCCGCGGCGTTGCCGGGGACGAGCACCCCGAAGAGGAGCTGCGTGATCTTGCCCATGGCGCCGATGGGGGTGACGTCGGTCTCGCCCGTCGCGCGCGCGGCGACCACCGAGAGGAGGAACGCCGCGAGCACCGAGACCAGGCCCTCGAGCACGGGCACGCCGAACCACGCGCGCTGCATGTACACCGCGGCGACGGTGCACACCGCGAGGCCGATGACGAACCAGCTCGTGGGCACCTCGACCTCGGCGAGCGGGTCGACGCGCTCGGCGTCGCCCTTGCCGCGCGCGGTGAGCGAGCGCGCGAGGCCCGCGAAGGCGCGCGCGATCATGCGCCAGCGGAAGCCGAAGGCCACCAGGCTCGCGCTGACCATGAGCGCCGTACCGGGCCACACGCTCCACTTCGATCGCACCATGGCGTGCAGGGCCGCGTGGGAGCGCAGCGGGATGGCGTGCGCGTGCTTCGCCGACTCTTCGAACGCGCGCCAGAGGGCGGGCGTGCGGGCGACCTCTTCGCTCGCCACGCGGAGCACGCCGTGGTCGAGCAGCCACGGGCCGAGCGCGCCGTAGTTGAAGAGCGCGCCGACCGCGAGGCTCAGCGTCACCTTCAGGCCCATGATGGCGCCGGCGGCATAGAGCAGGAGGCTGGTGTTCATGGTGAACGACCAGCTCTCGAGGGGATATCCGCGGAGCGTGCCGGGCAGCGCGATGGACTCGGGGAGCCTCTTGAAGACCCAGAGCTTGCACTCGAAGAGAAACTTCACGAAGCCCGCGAAGAGTCCGGTGCCGACGAGCGCGCGGGCCTTCTGCACGCCGTCGCCGCCGGAGGCGTGCATGGCCTTGATGGTCTCGGCGCACTGCACCCCGGAGGGGAAGCGCAGCTGCTCGGCGTTGATGAGGCCGCGCTTGAGGGGTATGGCCACGACGACGCCGAGCACCGAGATGGCGAGGAGCCACGCCGTGAGGCGCAGGCCCGTGAGCTCGGGGATGGTGATGGTGCCGTCGGCGCGGAGCATGGTGAGCGCGGGGATGGAGCTCACGAGTCCCGCGGAGGACATGTACGCCGCGGCGGAGGCCGCCGTCTGCGAGGTGTTGTTCTCGAGCATCGAGAGCGGGCGCACCGAGGGGAAGGCCTTGGAGACCGCGCCGAAGATCGCGAAGGCGAGCACGCTCGACGTGATGCTCATGCCGAAGCTCCAGCCGATCTTGAGGCCGATGTAGAGGTTCGACGCGCTGAGCACGCCGCCGAGCGTCATGCCGGTGAGGGCCGCGCGGGCCGTGAGCTGGGCCTCGCCGCGCGCGTAGACCTTCTCGAGCCACGCGCGGTCGCGCGCCGCGATGGCCTCGGGGTCGCTCAGGGGGCTCATGTCGAGGGGGAAGGCCCCCGCGGTCCGGGCGCTTCCCTCGTGTTCTGCGTCGCTCATGATCGCGTAGGATTTCACGGCACCGCGCCGTCGCACAACGGCCTTCGGCGGGCGCGGGAGGAGGCCTCCGTGGGCCGTCGATCGTGGTAGCGTCCGCGCCGCATGCGCGGCCGTGGCATCGAGGGCGTCGGGCTTGGGTGGCGGCCGGAGATCGCCGCCGACCTGCTCGTGGACCGCGGGGCCGTAGACTTCGTCGAGGTGATCGCCGAGGCGTGCTTCGTGCCGTCGGCGCAGCGGCGCGAGGCCGTCGCGCTGGCCGAGGCGTGGCCGGTGATTCCGCATGGGGTGAAGCTCTCGCTCGGCAGCGCCGAGGGCGTCGACGAGGATCGCGCGCGGCGCCTCGGCGCGCTCGCCGTGGCGCTGCGGGCGCCGATGATCACCGAGCACGTGGCGCTCACGAGCGCGGGCGGGTGCGACATCGGGCACCTCACACAGCTACCGCGCACGCGCGAGGCCGTGCGCGTGGTGGCGCGCAACGTCGCGCGGGTGCGGCGCCATCTGCCCGACGTTCCGCTGGTGCTCGAGAACGTCGCGTGGACGCTTCGCTGGCCCGACGACGCGATGCGCGAGGAGGACTTCTACGCCGAGGTGGCGGAGGCCACCGGCTGCCCGATGCTCCTCGACCTCGGGAACCTCTATGCGAACGCGCTCAACGAGGGCCGCGACCCGCTCGCCGTGCTGCGGGGATACCCCCTCGACCGCGTGGCGATGGTGCACGTCGCGGGCGGACGCCGCGAGGGAGACTTCTACTTCGACGACCACGCGTCGCCGGTGTGCGAGGGCGTGTTCGCACTGCTCTACGCCCTCGTGCGCGCGCGGGGCTCGGTGCCCGTGCTCCTCGAGCGCGACGCGAACTTTCCCCCGTTCGCAGAGCTGTCTCGCGAGCTCGATCGCGCGCGGCGGGTGCTCGCCGACGGGGGAGACGGCGCGCGCCCCGCGCCGAAGCCTCCGCGCGTCGACCATGCGGAGGCGAACCCCGGTGCGCTGGCCCGCGCGCAGGCGGCGCTCGCACAGGCGCTCACCGACCGGAGCGCCGCGCCCGCGAAGGCGCCCGAAGGCTTCGCCGACGTCGAGGTGGCCAGG